>NZ_JBISWK010000137.1:0-67919 GCF_044462205.1 Kocuria rhizosphaericola
CCCGGCACCGGCCGCGGGCCGGAACGTCCCCGCGGTCACTTCTCCCAGGGGGCCTTGATGGGGTAGTAGCGCTCGAGGAACTCCGTCATCCGCTCCGCGCGCTCGGGACCGGGCACCTCCGGGAAGCTGCCGTCGTTGAGGCAGAACATGTCCAGGTTGCGGCGGCCGAGCAGCTTCTCCATCTGCTGCAGCCCGGAGCGCGTGGTGGTGTCCACGTACAGCGTGCGGGCCGTCTCCTGGGTGACGGCCCGGCCGGTCAGCAGCGCGTAGTAGTGGTAGAGCGAGTTCGTGACCGAGATGTTGTCCGCCGCGCGGAAACGGCTGGACGCGGTCCGGGCGAACTCCGCGGGGAACTCCTGTTCCATCTCGGCGACCACGCTGCGACGCAGGGGCGCCGCACAGTGCTGCAGGTGGCGGGTCGTGATCCGGCCGAAGCGCTCCCACAGGAGCCGGCGGTTGACGCGGGCGGCGTTCTCGAAGCCGGAGCGCTCGGCGTGGTTCTCGCCCAGGCCGATGCGGGTCTCGTTCTCCACGAACTTCGTGATCCCCCCGGGCGAGAAGAACAGCGCCGGGCCGATCGGACGGCCGAAGAACATGTCGTCGTTGGAGTACAGGTAGTGCTCCGAGAGCCCCTCGATGAGGTGCAGCTGCGCCTCCACCGCCTGGGAATTGTAGATCGGCAGCGCCGAGGTGTCGGCGAAGAACTCCTCGCTGCGCACGATCCGCACCCGCGGGTGCTCGGCCAGCCACGCCGGCGGCCGGGAGTCGGTGGCGATGTAGATGTTGCGCACCCACGGGGCGAACATGTACACCGAGCGCAGGGCGTACTTCAGCTCGTCGACCTGCCGGAAGCGGGCCTCGTGCGCGTCGCCCTCGCCCACCACGGCGTCGGCCATGTACGAGGCCCGGACCTTGCGGTACTCCTCGTCGGAGCCGTCCACCCACGAGAAGATCATGTCGACCGCGAAGTCGATGTCGATGGCGTGGTCGGCGAACATGTTCTCGATCGTGGGCCAGGTGGTGCCGAAGCGCTTCACGGTGCCGCGCACGGCCTCGGCCGCCGGGACGGTGCGCCGGGTCAGCGAGTTCTCGATGGGCAGCCGGATCTCGTCCTCGCCGAACTCCCAGAGCTCCACCTGCACACCGGTGCCGGCGCCGTAGTAGAGCCTGGCCTCCGCGGAGTAGTGGGGGCGGAACAGCCGCAGGACCCGGGCGTTGCGGCGCGAGGACAGCTCCCCGTCGGCCAGCAGCTGCACGGTCTTCTTCTTGGTGTCCATCGGCTTGACGTAGTACGGCTCGCCCACGGCCGCGTCCACCAGGGCCTGCCGCAGCCGGGGCCGGTCCTTGAGGTCCACCGCGATGACGGGGCGCTCGTCGTTGCCCCGCACCAGCAGGTAGTCGATCCCCGCGGAGTCCAGGACCCCGCGCAGGAAGAGCAGGTTCTGGACCATGACGTCGTGCGGGGTCTGGTCCGTGATCCGCAGGGCGAAGCGGTCCTTGTAGCGGACGACGTCCTCGCGCTGGTCCAGGGCCGCGGCGGAGGCACGGGACGCGGAGCGGAACTCCTCGCCGTCCGCGCCGTCCTCGGGTGCCGCGAAGTACTCTGCGCCGAGCAGGGTCGTGTTGATGGTGCCTCCTCATGATGTCGGGCCGCTGGGGCGGCGATCTCATGATAAGCCGCAACGGCCGGACTCAGCGGGGGAGGGGCTGGCAGCGCTCGCAGAACCACACCGCGCGGTCCCGCGGCGGCCCGGGGTACGGCTCGCCGGGCACGAGCTCGGCGTCGTCGATCCGCGCCTCCCGGATCGGGGCCCCACACCGGCGGCACGGCTGCCGGCCGCGGCCGTAGACCCAGAACTGCTCGCCGCGGCGGGCCGGGCCGCCCACCGTGGAGCGCTGCGAGCGGTCCCGGTTGGCGTGCAGCAGCCGGTGGGAGAGGTCCACGACCGCACCGAGGTCCGGGACGGCGGCCACCGGGGTGAAGGGGTGCAGCCGCTGCAGGAACAGCACCTCGTTGCGGTAGACGTTGCCGATCCCCGCCAGGTTGCGCTGGTCCATGAGCGCGGCCCCCACGTGCCGGCGCGGATGGCGGGCGAGCCGGGTCAGCGCCTCGGCCCGGTCCCAGTCCGGACCCAGCAGGTCCGGGCCGAGGTGGCCCACGAGCTCGTCCTCGTCGGCGGTGGCCACGAGGTCCAGCATGCCGAGGTCGAAGCCGACGGCCTGGGCGACGGCGTTCTCGAGCACCGCCCGTGCCTGGTGGCCGGGGCGCCGCCACCGGGCACCGCGCGGGTAGACGTGCCACATGCCCTCCATGAGCAGGTGGGAGTGCAGGGTGAGCGGGGGCAGGCCGTCGGGGCCGCCGTCGGTGCGGACCAGCAGGTGCTTGCCCCGCGCCACCACCTCGGTCACCGTGCGCCCCGAGAGGTCGGCGGTGGCGATCGACGGGAACCGGAGGTCGCTGCGGGTCAGGACCCTCCCGGCCAGGGCGCGGCGCAGCAGGGCGGCCTGGCGGTGGACGGTGTCACCTTCGGGCACGGCCGCCCCCGGGAGCCGGGTCAGTGCTCATCGGCGCATCCTCAGTCCGCGCGGTGTCGAGTAGAAGCCGCCGGCCAGCAGGGAGTCCCGCACCGCGGTCTCGAGGGGGCCGTGGCCCAGGACCCCGGCGCCGTTGACCTTCTCGACGGTCAGCTTGTCCACCGCGCCCCGGCGGACGGTCTCGGCCACGGCGGGCCCGGCGGCGGCCAGAGCGGCTGTCTCGTCCGTGAACGCGAGGACGGTCCGGCCGCCGCGCTCGACGTACAGGGCCAGGGCGCCGTCCACGAGCACGACGACGGCGCCTGCCTTCCGCCCGGGCCGGTGCCGCCCCGCGGGCGGGCCCCCGCCGTCCGGGGCGGGGACGGACACGGGCTCCGGCCACTCGAGCGCCGCCCCGTAGGGGTTGGCGGGGTCGGTCGCGGCCAGCGCCAGCGCCACGGGCTCCTCGGCGCGGACCTGGTCGTCGGTGCTGAACGTGCGGAGGTGGTCCACGGTGGCGGCCTGCGCGAACTGGGCGGCGCCCAGGCCCTCGATGAAGTAGCCGCGCCGGGCCCGGCCCGTGTCCTCGAGCGTGGAGAGCACCTTGTACACGGTGGCGAAGCCGCCGGGGAGCTCCTCGACCGCCACGGGACCCTTGGTCACCACGCCGTAGCGGTCCATGAGCAGCTCGGCGGTGGCCGACGCCCGCAGCGTGGGGTCGAGGGGCTCGGGGCGCAGCACCGACCAGCGCCCGGCCACGAGCGGTGAGTCGTGGCGTTCCAGGGTGGCCGCCCCGGCGGTGGCGCGCAGCGCCCCGCCGATCCCGGGCCGGGAGGCCCCGCCGGGGCGCAGCCGGGCGGCACCCCGGCGGGACGTGGAGCGGCCCCGCGGGGCCTTGGACCTGTGCCGGTGGGCGGCCTGCCCGCCGGAGAGCAGGGACCGCACGGGCAGGAAGGTGTCGTTGGTGACCAGCCCGGACCAGACGAGGTTCCACAGCGCCGTGGTCAGCTCGGCGGCGGGGACGGGCTCCCCGGCGGCGTCGAGCAGGCCCAGCAGCTGCGGGAAGAACCACGCGCCGCCGGGGGCCAGGACGTCGAGGACCCTCCGCTCCAGCGTGGAGTCCAGGGCCGCGGCCGCGGCCGCGAGGGTCTCGGCCGGGGGCAGGGTGAGCTGGGCGGACTCGCTCAGGTGCAGCGACACCCACCCGTCGTCGCCCGCCAGGGACCCGGCCCCGGACCAGAGGACCTCCCCGGAGGCGGTCAGCTCGTCCAGCAGCTCGGGCCGGTAGTCGGCCACCCGGGCCGCGAGCACGAGGGGCTCCCAGGCCGAGGCGGGCACGGCGACGCCCGCGAGCTGGTCCACCACCGTCAGCACCCCGTCCTCGCCGCGCAGCTGGTGGCCCCGGCCGACGTGCTGCCAGGCCGGCAGGAACCGGGCGTAGACCTGCCCGGGGACGGGCTCCACGTCCCGGCGCAGGGCGGCCAGCGAGCGGCGCCGGATCCGCCGCAGCACCTCCGCCTCGCACCACTCGGAGGCCGCCGGACCGGCCCCGCCGCCGTCGGGGCGGACCGGCCGGAACTCGCCCTCGACCACGCGCCGGTCCGCGGCGAGCCGCTCCAGGGTGGTGCGCACCACGGCCGTGCCCAGCCCGAGCCGCGCGGCGGCCTCGTCCACGGTGAAGGGCCCGTGGGTGCGGGCGTAGCGGGAGACGAGGTCGGCCAGAGGGTCCTCGACCGGCTCCACGAAGGCCAGCGGCACCCCCATGGGCAGGGGGACGCCCAGTGCGTCGCGCAACCGGGAGGCGTCCTCGATCGCGGCCCAGTGCTCCACACCGCGCAGGTGCACCCGCAGGGCGCGGTTGGCGGCCACGAGCTGGTCGAGCCAGCCGGCGGCGACGTCCTCGGGGCACGGGGACTCCGGGTCCCCGGGGTCCTGGAGCCGGCGGACGGCCTCGGCGGTGGTGAGCGGGCCGAGCAGGCGCAGCAGGTCGGCCGCGCCCTCGATCCCGCGCAGCCGGCGGTCCGGGGCCAGGCGCTGCAGCTCCGCCTCCGTGCGCTCGATGACCTCGGGGTCCAGCAGCTCCCGCAGCTCGGCGCGGCCCAGGAGCTCGTTGAGCAGGGCGGCGTCGAGGGACAGCACGGCGGCCTTGCGCTCGGCGAGCGGCGAGTCCCCCTCGTAGAGGAACTGGGCCACGTAGCCGAAGAGCAGGGTGCGGGCGAAGGGGGAGGGCTGCTCCGTGGTGATCTCGACCACCCGGATCGAGCGCCGCTCGACCGCCCGGTGGAGCTCTTTGAGCGCGGGCAGGTCGTAGACGTCCTGGAGGCACTCGCGGATCGTCTCCAGGATGATCGGGAACTGCGGGTACTTCCGGGCGACGTCCAGCAGCTGCGCCGAGCGCTGGCGCTGCTGCCACAGCGGGGAGCGCCGGCCGGGGTCGCGCCGGGGCAGCAGCAGGGCCCGGGCGGCGCACTCCCGGAACCGGGACGCGAACAGCGCCGAGCCGCCCACCTCCTCCGTGACGATCTGGTCGAGCTCGTCGGCGTCGAAGAGGAACAGCTCCGCCCCGGGGGGCTCGTCCTCCATGGCCGGCACGCGCAGCACGATGCCGTCGTCGGCGGCCTGCGCGGAGCCGTCCAGCCCGTACCGCTCGTGCAGCCGGGCCCCCACGGCCAGTGCCCACGGGGCGTGCACGGGCATCCCGAACGGCGAGTGCAGCACCACGCGCCAGTCCCCGAGCTCGTCGTGGAAGCGCTCGACGACGAACAGCCGGTCCGACGGGACCTGCCCCACGGCCTCCTTCTGCTCACCCACGTAGGCGAGCAGGTTGTCGGCGGCCCACTCGTCGAGCCCGGCCGCGGCCAGGCGGGCGCGGGCGTCCTCCGCGGAGGCCCCGGCGATCTCGCGGTTGAACCGGCCCACCGCGCGGCCCAGCTCCACGGGCCGGCCGGGACCGTCGCCGTGCCAGAACGGGAGCTTGCCCGGGACGCCCGGGGCGGGGGAGACGATGACGCGGTCGTGGGTGATCTCCTCGATCCGCCAGCTGGAGGCGCCCAGCGCGATCACGTCCCCCACACGGGACTCGTAGACCATCTCCTCGTCGAGCTCGCCCACCCGCTTGGAGTTCTTCCCGTCCTGCTCGCCCACGAGGTAGACCGCGAACAGGCCGCGGTCCGGGATCGTGCCGCCGGAGGTCACGGCCAGGCGCTGCGCCCCGGGCCGGCCCTCGATGGTCCCCGTCTCCCGGTCCCACACGATCCGCGGGCGAAGCTCGGCGAACTCGTCGGACGGGTAGCGGCCCGCGAGCAGGTCCAGGGTGGCGTCGTAGGCGGAACGGGGCAGCGTCAGGAACGGGCAGGACCGGCGGACGGTGTCGAACCACTCCTCGACGTCGACCGGCCCCAGCGCGGTCGCCGCGACGGTCTGCTGGGCCAGGACGTCCAGGGGGTTGAGCGGGACCGCGAGCGGCTCGATCCGGCCCTGCAGCATCCGCTCCACCGTGACCGCGGCGTCCAGCAGGTCCCCGCGGTGCTTCGGGTAGAACCAGCCGCGCGAGACCTCGCCCACCTGGTGCCCGGCGCGGCCCACGCGCTGCAGCCCCGAGGCCGCCGAGGGCGGGGCCTCGATCTGGACCACCAGGTCCACCGCGCCCATGTCGATGCCCAGCTCGAGGGAGGACGTGGCCACGACGCAGCGCAGCCGCCCGGTCTTGAGGTCGTCCTCGATCACGGCCCGCTGGTCCTTGGAGACGGACCCGTGGTGGGCGCGGGCCAGCACCGGTGCCGCACCCTCGTAGCGGCCGGTCTGCCGGCGCAGGTCCGCAGGCTCCGGGGCGGTGGGCACGCCGGCCCCGGCCGGGTCCGGCCCGGCCAGGGCGGACCGCAGCACGTCCCCGACCTGCTGGGGGGCGGAGCCCGCCGGGAGCCCGGGCGCACCGCCGTCGTGCGGGCCGGTGCCGTTCCGGGTGGCGCCGTCCGGGGTGCTGCCGTCCGGGTCCGTGTGCTCCACGCGGAACGCGTAGATCTCGTTGAGCCGCGCCGTGAGCTTTTCGGCCAGGCCGCGGGAGTTGGCGAACACGATGGTGGAACGGTTCTCGAGCACGAGGTCCACGACCCGCTCCTCGACGTGCGGCCAGATCGAGGCCGTGGTCGTGGGGGCCAGGGCGCCGAGGTCGTCGTCCCCGAAGGCGGACCCGGCCAGGGACGGCGAGGCGCTCGGCCCGCCGAGCACCGTCATGTCCGGGATGGGCACCGAGACCGTGAGGTCCCACGTCTTCTCCGCCCGCGGGGCGACGACGGTGACCGGCTCCCGTCCGCCCAGGAAGCGGGCGACCGTCTCGATCGGCTCGACGGTCGCGGACAGCCCGATGCGCTGCACCGGCTGCTCCAGCAGGGCGTCCAGCCGTTCGAGCGTGACCGCCAGGTGCGCGCCCCGCTTGGTGCCGGCCACGGCGTGCACCTCGTCCACGATCACCGTCTGCACGTCGGTGAGGGTCTCCCGCGCCTTGGAGGTGAGCATCAGGTACAGCGACTCGGGGGTGGTGATGAGGATGTCCGGGGGGTTCGTGAGCAGGGCCCGGCGGATCGCCTGGGGGGTGTCCCCGGAGCGGACGCCCACGCTGATCTCCGGCGGCTCGATCCCGGCGTGCCGGGCCGTCTGCGAGATGCCGATGAGGGGGGCGCGCAGGTTGCGCTCCACGTCCACGCCCAGGGCCTTGAGCGGGGAGATGTAGAGGACGCGGGTCCCGCGCCGCCCGCCGGAGGCGCTCGCGGAGCGGGCCTTGGTCCGCAGGCTCCCGCCGTCGGCCGCCGCGCCGGCCGGCGCGCCGGCGGTGGTGCCGGCGACCGGGCGGTCCGCGGCCTCGGCCACGAACCGGTCCAGCGCCCACAGGAAGGCGGCCAGGGTCTTGCCGGAGCCGGTGGGCGCCACGATCAGGGCGTGGCGCCGCGCGGCGATCGCCCGCCACGCGCCCTCCTGCGCGGCGGTGGGCGCAGCGAACGCACCCGAGAACCAGGCCCGGGTGTGCTCGGTGAACAGGCTCAGGGCTGGTTCAGGCGCCAAGGCCCTGGATCTCGAGCTGGTGGATCTGCGGATCGCCGCAGGCCTCCACGGGGAAGGGGATCACGACGGACTCCGTGTTCTCGGGCGGGTAGACGCGCAGCCCGGAGGCGGTCCGGGCGTCGCAGGTCGGGTGATTGCCGGCCTGGCTCACGCGCAGGCCGGCGCTGGCGGATGCCCCGGGCGCCACGACCCGGCCGGTGCCGGGGACGGTGGCGTCCCGCACCGCCGGGGAGCCGATGATCGTGCCCGCGGCGTCCACGAAGGACACCCCGGCGTAGCCGGCGAGCGTGCACGGGCTCTCGCCCGCGTTGGTGAGGACGAGGTCCACGTGGACGGAGCCGGCGGCACCGCCCACCGGGGCGGCCGCGAGCTCGAGCTGGGACGTGGTGCACAGCGGGGTGCCGCTGCCGGTGCGTGCGCCGGTGGTGCCGCCGCCGGCGGCCGTGCCGCCCTCCGCCGCGTCGTCGGCGGCGCCGTGCCGCCCTCCGCCGTTCGTCCCGTCCGCGGCCGGACCGTCCCCGGCCGCGGCGGGGTCGTCCGCGGGGTCGTCCGCCGCGCGGGACTCCGCCGGCTCGGCGGTGGGCGGGTCAGGGGAGGGGTCATCGGCCTGATCGCCGGTCCGTTCCTCGGACTGTTCCCCTGTTCCTGCTCCGGCCGGCTCCGTGGCGTTCCCGGCACCGGTCCCCGTCGCGGTCCCGGCGGGGGTCGCCCGGGACGGGGCCGCGGAGGACTCCGCCCCGCTCCCGGAGCCGGCCCGGTCCGCTTCCGGACCCGCGCAGGCGGTCAGGGCCAGGGCGAGGGCGAGCGCGCCCAGAACGGGGCGGGACACGGGGATGAGCGAAGACATGGGGGGATATCCTCCTCGGGCGGACGTCGTGGCGTGCCACGTCCCGGGAGACGATCCCTCCCGGGCCCCTCATTCTAGGCAGGGCCACCGACACCGTGGCCCGGGGCGGCGCACGCCCCGGCCGGGGCCGCTCCCGGTGCGCGCGCTACCGCTCGCCGGGCTCCGACGGGGGCAGCGCCGCGCGCATCACCTCGGCGAGATGGACGCCGTCGGCGCCGGTGCCCTGGGCGATCTGGGTACGGCAGGAGAAGCCGTCGGCGAGCACGATCGTGCCGTCCGCCGCATTGCGGATGGCGGGGAACAGCTCGCGTTCGCCGAGGGTCTGCGAGACCTCGTAGTGGCCGGGCTCGAAGCCCCAGTTGCCCGCGAGCCCGCAGCACCCGCCGCCGACCACGGCGGTGTCCACGCCCAGCTTCGCGAGGACCTCCAGCTCCGGGCCGTAGCCGCTCATCGACTGCTGGTGGCAGTGGACCTGGCACACGGCACCGGCGGGACCCGCCTCGGTGGCCAGCTCCCGGAACGGCCACGCGCCGCCCTCGGCCAGGTGGCGGGCCGCGAACGCGCCGATCGTCGTCGTCAGCTCGCTGACCCTGCGGGCCCGGGGGTCGTCGGGGAGCAGCTCCGTGATCTCGTCCTGGAGCATGACCGTGCACGAGGGCTCGAGCCCGATGACCGGGTACCCGGCCTCCAGCAGCGGCTCCATCACGTCGAGGGTGTCGCGCAGCACCTTCTGCGTCATGTCCAGCTGCCCGGTGGAGTGCCACGTCAGCCCGCAGCACACGTTGCCCATGGGCATCAGCACCCGGTAGCCCATGGCCTCGAGCACCTCCACGGCGGCCTTGCCGGGGGCGTCGGCGGAGAAGTTCGTGAACGTGTCGGGCCACAGCACCACGGACGGGCGCCCGTCGGCCCCGTCGCCGGCCCGGGCGGCGGAACGGCCGCGGAACCAGCGGGTGAGCGGCTGCTCGGCGAAGGAGATCATCCGCCGGCGCGGCTCGATCCCGCCGAGCCGCTTGGTCAGCTCCTCGACGGGACGGAGGGACTCGAGGAGGTTGATCGCCCGGAAGGAGAAGGGCACCTTCTCGACGATCCGCATCAGGAGCGGCATCCAGCCCATCGTGAACTGCGCCATCGGCCGCCGGTTGCGGCCGAGGAAGGAGAGCAGGCCGTGCCGGTAGTGGTGGTGCAGGAACTCGGCCTTGTAGGTCGCCATGTCCACGTTGACCGGGCACTCGGTGGCACACGCCTTGCAGGACAGGCACAGGTCCAGGGCCTCGAGGGTCTCCTTCGACTTCCAGCCCGCCGTGATGGACTCCCCGCGCAGCATCTCGGCCAGGGACCGGGCGCGGCCCCGGGTCGAGTGCACCTCGTCGTGGGTCGCCTGGAAGGACGGGCACATGGCGCCGACGTCGGAGCGGCACGCGCCCACGCCCACGCACCGGTTGACCGCGCTGGAGAACGAGCCGCCGTCACGGGAGAACGCGTGCACCGGCGTCAGGTCGAACGTCCGCGCGCCGGGCCCGGGACGGATGCCCCGGTCGATGGGCTCCGGGTCCACGAGCACGCCGGGGTTGAAGACGCCGTCCGGGTCGAAGACGGCCTTGAACTCCGCGAAGGAGTCCAGCGCCTGCCGGGAGTAGATCGTGGCCAGCAGCTCGGAGCGGGCCCGGCCGTCGCCGTGCTCCCCGGAGACCGAGCCGCCGTAGCGGTGCACGAGCCGCGCGGCGCGCTCGATGAACGTGCGGTAGGCCGCCACCCCGGCCTCGGTGCCGAAGTCGAAGGAGATGCGGATGTGCACGCAGCCCTCGCCGAAGTGCCCGAAGGGGATGCCGGTGAGGCCGAGTTCGTGCAGCAGGTCGTAGAGGTCGCGCAGGTACTCGCCCAGGCGCTCCGGCGGGACCGCGGAGTCCTCCCACCCGGGCCAGGCCTCCCCGCCCTCGGGCAGGCGGGTCACGATGCCCGCACCGGCCTCGCGGATCCGCCACAGGGCCTTGGCCTCGGTCGCGCCGGAGACGATCACGGAGTCCACGACGTTCTCCGGGACGAGCCCCGGCAGCTCCCGGGCCCGGGCCTCGGCCTCCTCCAGGGTGTCCGCGCCGACCTCGCAGTAGAGCCAGCCGCCGCCGCGGGGCAGCTCCGAGCCGGCGCGCTCCTGGCCCTGCCGGGTGCGCAGGGCCTCGAGCAGGTCCGAGCCCATGCCCTCGATCGTGTACACCCCGGGCACGCGCAGCTTCGGGGCGGCGGTGGCGGCCTCGAACGCGTCCGGGAAGCCCAGCACGGCCAGGGCCGTGTGGGCGGGCTTGGCCACCAGCCGGACCGTGAGCTCTGTGATGATCCCGCAGGTGCCCTCCGTCCCGGCGAAGGCCTTCGCGGCGTCGAAGCCCTTCTCGGGCAGCAGGTAGTGCAACCCGTACCCGGAGACCTGGCGGGGGAACTGGCCGAGCTCGGTGCGCAGCATCGCCAGGTGCCGGTCCCGGACCCCGGTCAGGGCCCGGTCGATCCCCGGTTCGGAGGTGCCGCCCTCGTGCAGCTCGACCACCCGGCCGTCGGCGAGCATGACCTTCAGGGAGACCAGGTTGTCCGCCGAGGTGCCCCAGGCCACGGAGTGGGAGCCGCAGGCGTTGTTGGCGACCATCCCGCCGATCGTGGCCCGCGAGTGCGTCGAGGGGTCGGGGCCGTAGGTGAGGCCGAACTCGGACGCCGCGGTGCGCAGCTGGTCGCAGATCACCCCGGGCTCGATCGTGGCGGTGGCCGCCTCGGGGTCGATGGCCAGGATCCGGTTGAAGTGCCGGGACGTGTCGATGACCAGCCCGTCACCGATCGCGTTGCCCGCCACGGAGGTCCCCCCACCCCGGGAGACCACCGACCAGCCCCGTTCCTTCGCCAGCACCAGCAGCTCGCGGACCTCCTCGACGCTGCGCGGCTCGGCCACCGCCTCGGGCAGCCGACGGTAGATCGACGCGTCCGAGACGTAGGCGGCGCGGGTCGTGAGATCGTCACGGATGTCGGTCATGGTCCACTTCCTGCGCGCCGGCAGCGCCGGTCCGTCCGGGGTCTGGTCAGAGCTGGCGGGATCGTCCCCGCGGGGACGCGGGGCTCACCACTCGGGGGCGATGGTGACCTCGGCGCCGTCGAGCTCCTCCGACCACTCCACCTGGCAGCTGAGCCGGGAGGTGTCGTGCCGGGTGTCGTCGAGCATGTCGAGGAGGTCCTCCTCCTCGTCGTTGATCTCGTTGGCCTTCGAGAAGGAGCTCTGGTCGAGGTAGGAGTGGCAGGTGGAGCAGGACGCGTTGCCGCCGCAGGTCGCCAGGATCGGGTACTTGTGGCGCGTGAGGGCCTCCATGAGGCTCTCGTAGTCCTTCCACTCGACACCTTCGGTGCGGTTGCCCTCGCGGTCGATCACGGTGATGTTGATGCTGCTCACTTCGATGGCCTCCTCGGGGCACGGTCGCCCCTGGTCTCGACGTCGGGAATCCCGCCCCATTGTACGGTCGCGCGACGGGCGCCCCGGACGGGCCCGGGCTCAGCCGGAGACGGGGAGCGGCCGGATCGTCAGGGACTGGGCCACCTGGCCCAGGTAGCCGGCCTCGTCGTACAGCGCGGACTCGGTCAGGCCCACACCGGTGTCGCCGAAGGTGACGTGCGTGTCGAGGCCCACCCACGGGGAGACCGGCTCCCGGACGAGGTGCACGCCGAGGTCCACGTTGGGGAAGGCCATCTCGTCGGGGTCGACCCGCACGGCGATGCCGTTGGCGGCGTCCACCGCCGCCAGGAACCGCGCCGTGGTGGAGGACTCCTCCCCGGCGACGACGGCGTGCGGCGCGCGCAGCCACATGGCGGCCCTGCCGGGCCGGTGCTCCCGCACGGTCCGGCCCTCGAGGGAAGCGATGTACCCGCCCGGCCAGCGCCCGGTCATCGTGGTGGGCAGGGCGTCGGTCACGGGCGGCAGGGCCTCCCGGTGCGTGCCGGCGGAGCCCGCGGTCTCGCCCCGCACCAGCCGCCACGCGCTGAGCCGGATGCAGGAGCGTCCCGCGTGGCTCATGGTGGCCTCGACCAGTTCGATGGTGCGCCCAGGGCGGGTCACGCGCGTGGTGACCTCGACCTCGCCGCCGGGGATGAAGCCGAGGATGTCGTAGGAGAAGCGCACGGGCAGGAGGTCCTCGCGGGGGTGGTCGACCTCCACGGCGTGGGCCAGCAGCCCCGAGGCGGCACCCATGTGCTGCTCGGCCTCGTTCCACGCCCCCTGCGAGTGCAGCGTCGAGCGGAACCGGGTGCCGTCCAGTCGCACGAAGTACGCGTCCGGGTACTCCTCCCCGTCCGCTCCCAGGTGTCCCAGCGCTTCGATCATGGTTCCTCTTCGTCGATGCCTCGTCGTCGTTGCTGACGCGGACGACCTTACCCACCGGTCGGGCCACCGCGCGCTTCCGGCCCGCCGGGCGCGTTCCGGACCCAGGGCCCCGCCCGCCGCACGTCACGGCATTGTTATGCCCGTAATGCGCCGATCTCCGGCTCTGACCAGGGCCGATCCCTTCTAGGATGGAAGCGGGGCCGGTGGCTCGGCGGGAAGACGCGCCAGGCGCCGGTGTCGGGCGGCCCCGCCGCGTGAGCGCCCCCCGGGGGCGACCTCCCGCACCGCACCGACCGTTCCGAGACCACCCGGGGGTGGATGCCATGACGGGCAGGGAGGACGTCCCGCACGGTCCGGGCCCGCCCTGCGCCGACGGGCTCGTGCGCGAGCGCCTGGTGCGCCGGCTGGACGCGGTGCTCTCCGCCCGTCTCGGACTCGTGGTGGCTCCGCACGGGACCGGCAAGACCACGCTGCTGGCCCACTGGGCGGCGCATCGACCGGAGCCCCTGGTCTGGCACCGGGTGGATCCGGCGGACGCGCACCCGGAACGGTTGCTGGCCGGACTGGCCGGAGAGGTCGCCACCCTGCTGAACGGTCCGGAGCCACGGGGCACGGCGGAGCTGGCCTCACTGGCGGCACGGGCCGGTCGGCCCCTGCTCATCGTGCTCGACGACGTGCACCTGATCGCCGGGACCCCGGCCGAGACGGAGCTGGAACGGTTGCTCCTCCTCAGCCCGCCCAACGTCCACCTCCTGGCGGCGGGTCGGCGGGCTCCGTCCTTCAACCTCGCCCGGCCGGAGTTCTCCTCGGTGGTGCTCGTCGACGGCGACGACCTGCGCTTCCGGGTCGACGAGGCCGATGCGCTCTTCCGCGACGTCTACGGCCGGCCCCTGGAACCGGCACAGCTGCTCGACCTCGTGCGGACCACGGACGGGTGGGCCGCCGCTCTGCACCTCTACCACCTCCACGCGATGAACCGCAGCCCCGTGGAGCGGCACCGGGCGGCCTGCACCGCCGGCGCCCACTACGCGTGGGACTACCTGAGGCACCACGTGCTGGAGGACCTGTCGGCGCAGGAGCACGAGCTGCTGCAGCTCGCGTCCATGTTCGACGTCGTGACCCCGCGGCGCTGCGACGGGCTGCTCGGCACCGCGGGCACCGCCTCGCCGGTGCTGCACGAGCTGGGACGCCGGTCCCTCCTCTCGGCCGACGACGTGGTGGGGGGACTGCGGATGCCCGAGGTGGTGCGCCGCTTCTTCGCCGAGGAGCTCCGGGACGGCACGGAGTTCGACCGCTACGCGGTCCTGCGCGGCCGTGCGGTCTCACTGCTGGAGCGCGACGGCGACCTGGGCAACGCGCTCGAGCTGCTCGCGGCGGACAGCCGGTGGGACGAGGCCCGCCGCTTGCTGGAGCGCTCCGGCGCGGCGGCCCTCGCCCCGGGCTCCTGCGGCTGGGCCGAGCGGCTGCCCGCCGGCATGGCCGGCACGGACTCATGGTTCGGGCTCGCCGACGCCCGCCGCCTGTTCGACGACGGGCGGTTCGGGGCGGCGCACGCGGCGGCGTGCCGGGTGCTGGAGCAGAGCGAGGACCGCGTCGGCGCGGAGCTCGCAGTGCAGCTCCGGGACCGGTCGGCCGTGTGGGCTTCTCCCGACCGGATCTCCGCCCCGGCCGCGCAGACCGAGCAGGAGCCCGCGCTGCGCACGGCCACCCGGCGCGATCCCGCGGCCGTCGCCCGGGCCCTGGGCCCCGATCCCCACGGCGTGGACCTGCTGGCGGCGGGCATCGCGTGGTTGCTGGCGGGCGACCGCCGCGCCGCGCTGCCGCTGCTGCGCCGGTGCGCCCAGCACCTCGAGCAGGACCGGCTCTCCGCGCTCGCGGCGCAGCTGGTCCTGGCCCTCTTCGAGTCCGGGGAGCCGAGCCCCGCCACCGACGCGGCCTCCGGCGAGATGGAGGCCGTGCACCGGCACGCACGGTGCGACGGGTTCTCGTGGCTGGCCCGGTTGTCGGAGGGCATGCTGGCCGCCCTGTCCGGCGATCCCGCCGGCTCGGAGCTGGCCGAAGCGGTGGTCCGGGAGTGCGAGCGACGCGGCGACGACTGGGGGGCGGCGCTCCTGCACGCCGCCACGGTTCTCGCCGGCGGGCGCGGCGGAGGGTTCTGCGAGGACGGGGCCGCGGTCCTCGCCGGCAGGTTCCGGGCGCTGCACGCGGACGTGCTGGCCGCGTGGGCCACGACCCTCGCCCCACGCCCTGCGGCGGTGGGCGACCCGCCGCCCGGGGCACGGGCCCTGACCGGAGGGGCGCTTCCCGTTCCCGGTGGGCCGGCGGTCGAGGTCGCGTGCTTCGGTGGGCTGGCGGTGCGGCTCGGGACGGGACCGGTGGACCTCGGCGCGGTGCGACCCCGCGCTCGGACCGTGCTGCGCCTGCTGGCCCTGCACTCCGGCCGGCCCGTGCACCGCGAGTGGCTCGCCGGCATCCTCTGGGAGGACCTGGAAGGACCGAGGGCGCTGCACAACCTGCAGGTGTGCATCTCGGCCCTGCGCGCCGTCCTGCACACGCCGGAGGACCGCGACGGCCGGCGGGCGATCGTGCGCCAGGGAAACTCCTACGTGCTGTTCCCCGACCCGGGCTCGTGGTGCGACCTCGCCGAGTTCGACCGTTTCCTGCACGAGGCCGGGGCCGCGCGCCGACGGGGGGACCTGGCGCAGGCGGAGGCCGCTCTCCAGGGCGCGGTCGAGCTGTACTCCGGTGACGTGCTCCCGGAGGAAGGCCCCGCGGATTGGCTGCTGGAGACCCGCGACCGCTACCGTCTGCGCGCCGCGCAGGCCGCCGGGGCGCTCGCGCGGACGAGGTCGTCCCTGGGCCGCGGGGAGGCCGCCGTCGCGGCGGCGGTCCGCAGCGTGGAGATCAACCCCTGGAGCGACGACTCGTGGCGGCTGCTCATCGAGCTGCTGCGGGACACCGGGGAGGTGGCCGAGGCCGAGCGCACCCGGCGGCGCTACCGCCACATGCTCGACTCCCTCGGCATCGTCCCCGGTCCCGGCTGACCGGCCGGCGCACCTGCCACGGGCAGCCCCGCCCCTACAGCAGCTCGATCAGCAGCCACAGGACGACCAGGGCCGCCAGGACCACGAGGACCCAGACGACGGGTGAGCGTCTCGGGCGGGGTGGTGGTGGCGGGGGCGCCGGGCTGGGGGCGCTCCGGCGGAGCTCCATCGCACACCGCCGGCAGAAGTGCCGGTCCGGAGAGTTCCCGGCGCCGCACCGGGAACAGACGATCTCCCCCGGAGCAGGGGCGTCGGCCTCCTGGTCCCGCGGGCGTGGCGGCGCGGCCTGGGTGTCCCCGGGCGGCACCGCCTCCGGCTCCCGCGACGGGGGGAGCGAGCCGGGGCCCTGGACCCGCGACGACGTGACCTTCTCCGTGCCGTCGGGGGGACGCATCGACGACGGGGCCGCCGGCGGCGGGGACGGCGGTGTGGACGCCGGGGGAGGTGCCGCCGGAGGAGGCGGCGCCGGTGGGGACGACGGGGGAGACGACGACGGCATCGGGGTCACCCGTTTGCTGGTCCGCACCACCCGAGAGGTCGCCGGGCGCGGAGCGGAGTCCTCCCGAGGGGGCCGGGCAGGCTGCGGCGGGGGGTCCGGAGGCCGTTGCGGGGGCGGAGCGGAGCTGCCGGTGCGTGCCGGGGGCTGCTCGTCCTCCCAGGCCAGGAACGTGCCGCAGTTGGAGCAGAACTGGGCGCCCGCCGCATTGCGGGTGCCGCACTCCGGGCAGATCTGCATGTCGGTCTCCTCAGGTGCCGTTCTCGGTCGTCCGGACCACCTCGAGGGTGTGCGGGACGTGGGCCGGTTTCACGGCGCGGACCACGGCGTCCAGCCGCCGCACGTTCACGTCCTCGAGGGACCTCGCGTGCACGCGTACGTGCAGTCCCTGGCGCGGGCTCCCCGGGAGCACGGTGTGCGGGGTCCGGGACCAGACCGTGCCCCCGGTGTCCTCGACGTCGACGTGGACGACGCCCGCGGCCGCGAGCCGCACGGCGTCGGCGATGCCCGCCGCGGTGCCGCGGCGCCGGTGGATGCGGGCCCCGTTGGCGACGATCTCCCGGCGCTGCGCCACCGGCCAGTGCTCGTCGGCGCGCACCCCCACCCACTCGGAGAGCCAGTCGAGGAAGTCCTCGGGCGCCAACCGCGGGTCCACGTAGGACGCCAGCCCGTCGAGGGTCAGGAACACGGGGGCCAGCGACTCGTCGAAGCTCGCGAGGAACCGCTGCAGGAACTCGTCCTCCTGCAGCACGGCGGGCAGGCGGGAGGCCACGGGGACGGGACTGGCGAGTCCGGGGATCCGTCCGCGCATCTCACTCTCCCTCCGCGACGCGCACCTGGTGGCCGAAGGAGAACACCAGGTCGTGCTTGTCCAGGTCGATCCGCTGCACCCGGTCCCCGCGCTCACCGTTGCGGGGATCCACGGCGAAGAGGAACACGTCGTCGACGATCTCGGTGCCGGGCAGGCGCTGGAGCACTGCGTGCACCTCGCCCGCCTGCACCGGCCGGCCGAAGGGCCAGCCGTCGCCGTCGGGACCACCCCGGATGGGGTCGAAGTACTCGTACAGGGCCTTCAGCGCCTCCCGCTTGAGGGTGTCGGTGGCGACCCTCCGGCGGGCCGTCAGGCGGGCGATGACGGTCACGCCCCGGTAGCGGGGCGGCTCCACGACCACCCGGGCCCCGACCGGACGGCGCTCGTCCAGGTACTCCGCCACGACGGTGAGCGTGTCGTCGTCCGGGACGAGGTCCCCGAACCGCAGCCGGTGCTCGTCGTCGGGCACGGCGGTGGGGACCACGAGCACCCGGACACCGCCCGCGTCGGCGTCCGAGGACGCGGGGATGCACCGTACCCGGGCGATGCCGGGAGCGGCCCGGCGGGACAGCTGTTCGTAGTCCTCGGTGGTCACGGCCCGGTCCCTGGTCCGCAACGCGAGCGGACCGCGCTGCCGGGCCTGCTCCACGGTCTCCATCGCGACCCCGCCCTGGGCCGCGCGGCGGTTCTCGACCCGCACCACGAAGGGGATCGTGGAGCGCAGGACCGTCACCACGTGCGCGGCGACGTTGCCGCGGGGTCCTCCGCCGGTGCGGTACTCCCGCACCCGGATCGTGCTGCCCACGGGTGGGACGGCGCCGTAGGCGCGCAGGGACCCGTCCGCCTCCCGGACGGCGGGCGGGAGCCGGACGACGCCCTCGGCGCGGTCGAGCCGGACCACGCGGTCGTCCGGGGAGGAGTTCGCGAAGGAGTCGACCTCGGTCCAGGTCTGCCACCCGGAGCCGTCGGTGACCTCGACGGCGAAGGGGGGTCCACCGGGGACCACGGGCCGGCGGGCGAGGGGGAACGACTGACCCGGGGTGCCCTCGGAGGTGCCCAGGACCTCGTCGTGGACGGTCTCCGCGTGCACCGCCGGGACGGAACCGCCGATCGTGAAGGCGCTGACCGACCGGATGCGGGGGGAGGCGCTGTAGGGCGGGAAGCCCTCGAGGGGGTGCACCACCCGGCAGCGCACCCAGCCGGCCCGGGTTCCGCCGACCATCGAGGCCGTGTGGGCGTGGGGCAGGTGGAGGACCACGTCGCCCGGGCGGTTGAGCCCGCCCGTCTCGTCCTTGTCCACGTCGCAGCGGGTCCACACGGCGCCGGTCCAGGCCTCCCAGACCAGCGGCGGGTAGCGGGGATCGACACCGACGCCGCGGACCTCGCAGTCGAACCGGAGGGCGAGCGCGCACGAGGGGGCGCTGTCGTCGAGCCCCAGGAGCAGCACGTCGTCGGGCAGGGGAGGATCGCCGAAGCAGGGGAAGTCCTCGTCCCCGCGGGCACGGACCGGCCGCGCGACGGGCTCGCCCCCGCGGGTGCTCGTCCTCAGGTGGGCGAGGGTGCGCGGCGGGATCACGAGCTCGCGGGCTGTGGCGAAGGAGACGGTGTCGTCCTCGTCGGTGCGCCGCGTGGCGGCCTCCGTCCCCTTGGGGACCACGACCGGGCTGGGCTGGGGCGCGGACAGCCACAGCAGCAGCTCCACGGTGGCGGCCGTGGGCGGGTGCAGGCTCACCCCCAGCAGCTCCAGGAATGCGATGTACAGCCGGTCCGGAACGCGGTTGAGACGGTAGAACAGCTCGTCCGTCATGAACGCGAACGCCTCGATCAGCGTCACCCCCGGATCGGAGACGTTGTGGTCGGTCCACTCGGGGCAGCGCTGGGCGATCATGCGCTTGGCGTCGTCCACCAGGTCCTGGAAACGGCGGTCGTCGAGATGCGGTGAGGGGAGCATCGGATCACGTCTCCTGGTCGTGGCGGGGGATCGTGTAGAACGGGAACACGAGGTTGCGCGGGTCGTTGGTGCCCCGCACGGTGTACTGCACCTCGATGAGCAGGACCCCGTCCTCGGCGGTGTCGAGATGGACCAGGATGTCCTCCAGATTGATCCGCGGCTCCCAGCGGTCGAGGGCCACCCGGACGGCGAAGGCGATGTCGCCCGCGGTGGAGGCGTCCGCCGGGGCGAACACGTAGTCGTGCACGGCGCAGCCGAACTCGGGACGCATGGGCCGTTCGCCGGGGGCCGTGGCCAGGACGAGGTAGATGCTCTCCTCGATCTCCCGCGTCTCCCGGGCCAGCGCGATGCTCCCGGTCCGGTCCGTGCGCAGCGGAAAGGCCCACCCGGAGCCGATGAACTCCTGTCCCATCGTCCTGCCTCCTCCAGCTCTCCGACTCCTGCTTCCCGACTCCTGCTTCCCGGTGTCGGCTTCCCGGTGTCTGCGTCCTGCGGCGCACCCCCGCGGCCGGCGCCTAGTTGATGCGGACCACACCGCCCTTCACCGTGGTCGTCGCCCCGCCCGAGAGCTCGGCCGCCGCGGTGCCGGACACCTTGGCGCTGGCGGCCTTGAGCTCCGCCGTCGTCCGGCCCTCCGCGGTGACAGTGGCGCCCTTGAGGGCCAGAGCGGCCGTCGCCTCGACCGTCACGTTCCTGCCCTTGACGGTGACGTCCCCGGTGGACGTGGTGACGTCGATCCGGTCCTTGGCCGTCACGGTCACCGGGCCCTCCGAGAGGATCTCGATGCCGGCGGCACCCTTCTGGATGAGTGACACCGTCTGTGCACCGTCGTGGGTGCTCAGCGTCAGCCGTTCCTCGGCCGGGGTCTCCACGAACTCGACGAGCATCCCGGTGCGGGACACGAAGGCCCGCCGCTCGATCGCGCCGTCGGTCGATCCCACGTGCTCGTCCCACGGCTTGTCCGGCAGGTCCTGGCCGTTGTAGAGCCCCCCGAGGAGGAAGGGCTGCTGGAAGCTGCCCTGCCCGAACGCGACGAGGACCTCGTCCCCGACCTCGGGCAGGACCACGGCGCCCCGGGCCGCACCTGCCCCGAGCTGGACCGTGCGCGCCCACGTGCTCTCGAAGGTGTCCGAGAGCAGAGGGAACTTGACCTTGACCCGCCCCTGGCCCTGCGGGTCCTGCACGGCCGTGACCACGGCGTTGAGGACTCCGGGGAAGGCCGCGGAGCGGTCGCCGCGCAGCCCGGCCCCGGCGGCGACGCCGTAGAAGGAGCGCTCCGAGGCGTGGCTGACGGTGAAGGACGTGCGGTAGCCGGTCTCGCGGCTGAACTCGTGGCGTGCGGAGCTGAGCGTGTAGCTGCCCTCGAACGGCTTGCCGACGCCCACGAGGGAGACCGCGGCACCGGAGCGCAGCCGGGGGTTGCCGCGGGCCACCCCGTCGAGCTCGGCGAAGCCGCCCGCCAGGTGCGCGGCCAGCGCGGTGGCCGCGGCCTCGCACTGCGCGGGCTGGCCGAACACGGTGGCCGGGGCCATGTAGCGCGGGCTCTTGAACGTCCCTGCGAGGTCGGCGGGCCGGGTGCCCTCCAGCACCGCGCTGAGGGTCTTCGCCGGGGCGACGGCCACGATCTCCCGCTTGCCGTCGACGTCCCAGCCGCGCACCTCGACGTCGGGCACCTGGTCCGCGGACGTGACCGTCCCGCGCAGCATCAGCAGGTTCACGCCCCGCTCGACGACCAGCTGGTCCTGGCGCGCCCCGCCCTGCCCGGACGGAGCGGTTCCGGCGTCGGTCGCCGTCGTGAAGTGCAGGGCGCCGTCGGTGACGAAGAGCAGGGCGCCCGACTCGTCGGCGAGGCGGCGCAGGAAGTCCCAGTCGTTGACTCCGTCCTGGGCCACGTGCTCCAGCACGGGCCCCGGGGCGTCGATCGTCCCCGCCTCGAGGCCGGCGCGGGTGGCGACCGTGCGGGCGATGTCCGCTGCGGTGCTCTGCAGGTAGGCCTCCACCCTTCGGCCGCGGAAGAGCCGGTGCGAGTGGTCCAGGCCCCGCACCACGGTGTAGGCGCCCTCGCTGCCGAGCTCCGTCTCGAGGGCGGTCACCTCACCGGAGAGCAGGGGGGTGGGGCCGGCGGGCCCGCTCCGCTGGACGGACAGCGTGACGGGATCGCCGATCCGGACGGAGGACTTGTCGAGGAAGGTGGCGTTCTCGTCGCTGTAGCGCAGGACGAACAGGTCCGGGACGTTGGTGCTGTCGTCCACGTACCCGTCCGTCAGCATCGCGGCGAGATCGGGCGGCAGCGGGCTGCCCTTGATCTGGACCAGCAGCGTGCTGCTGTACTCCTCACCGAAGGTCACGCCGGACCTCCCCTCGTCGCACGTCCGGTTCCTGCGGGCGCAGCAGCTCGTCCACGGTGGGCAGCAGCACCGTGCTGCCCGGCCGCAAGCGCATGGGGTCGTCCAGTCCGTTCAGCGTGGCCACGGCCCGCCACAGCGAGGGGTTGCCGTACTCGGCGTAGGCGATCCCGGCGAGGGTGTCCCCGTCGACCACGGTGCGGGACCTGCGGGGCACCCGGCCGCCCGACGTGGGGTTCTGGCCCGGCGGCTCCCCGGCGAGCTGTTCGAGGGCGACGGTGCAGACGGCCCGGACGGGCAGCCCCTGCGCGGTGAACAAGGTGTACTTCGCCTGCACGCTGGCCACGTACGCGAGGAACCCCGTCAGGGTGCCCCAGCGGAAGATGACCCAGGGCGGTGAGGCCTTGTTCTGCTGGAGGGAGTCCTTCGTGGGGATGCAGCAGGTGAAGAGCTGGTTCACCCGCTTGACCACGCTGTCGTCGCGCTTCTCGGAGGCGTCGAAGAACATCTCCAGCGAGAGCTTGGACGGTTTCGGCCCCTTGTACTGCGGGGGCCCGCTCATCTGGTCCCCCTTGGCGGTCTGCTTCTGCCAGGCGGCGGACTTCTCGAGCGTCAGCTCCTTGGGGTTGAACTGGAACTCGATGGTGTCCAGCTGGGCTCCGGGCTTGTCCAGGGCACCGTCCTTCGAGGGCTCGTGGACGTCGAGGGTGGCGTGCACCAGGGTGGCGGCCGGAGTCTCCCCGCCTCCTGCGCCGCCCGTGCTCGTGTGGGTCATGGACGGGCTGGCCGAGGTCATCGAGTCACCCCGTTCTGCTGCGGCGGCTTCCTCGCGCCCGGCTCCACCGAGAAGCCGTGGTGGGCGATCTCCAGGGACTCCACCAGCACCTTCGGCTGGTCGGGGTTGAAGGACGGTCCCTTCCAGCGGACGGGCACCACGTCCCGCAGCTGCCACGAGGCGATCTTCGAGCCGTCCGCGCGCTGGGCCTCGATGGTGCCGGGGTGCCGGGAGTACCCCGTGGCGAGCTTGGCGAACCACGCCGCGATCAGCGCGGTGTCGGGGCCCAGGGGGCGGGTGAGCGTGATGTTGGGGTACTTCAGGCGGGTCGGCAGCTGCCAGACGAAGTCGTTGTTGCCGCCCTCCTCGCGGGTCTCCATCACCACCTCGCAACCGAGGCCCTCGCAGGTGCTGAACGACCCCAGGCTCGCGTCGTCCAGGACGACGACGTACCGGACGCTGACGGCCGTGTCGACGTCCTCCAGGAAGCTCGTCATTACCGTCTCCTCAGCTCGCGTCGATCCGGAGGCCGCGGCGTTCGCGGTCCAGCAGCATGTCGGCCTTGATCCGCCGCACGATCGGGCCGACGAGCCGCTTGGCGAGCTCGTCGACCTGTTCCTGGCTCATCTCCTCGTCCACCGCGGGTGCGGGCGCCGTGGCGGGTCCCGCGGACGTCGTGCCGGAGTCCGCGGCTGTCGGGACGGGCCCCGGGGGCGTCGAGGTGGCCTCCTCGGCGGGGAAGGCCTCCTCGCCCGCGCGCTGGACCGCCGGCGCGCCGGCCGGCGACCCGGGACCGGGTGCCTCGGCCGGTCCGGCGATGCCCCCCGGTCCGGACGGACGCTGGGTCGTGGACGCGAGGCGCATGGCCACTGGGTCTGCTCGCACAGCGGCCGGCGAACTGTCGGGACCCCGGTGGACGTCCTGGTCAGGTCGTGCGGCGTCGCCGGCGACGACGCCGGTGGCCGGGGCCGGCTGCGAGCGCGTCGACGGGCCCGGGGAAGCCGGAGGAGGTGCCGGCGTCGCCGGGTGCAGGGCGGAGCGCTGGAGCGAGCCGGCCGGCGCGGGAAGGATCCCCGGCGGGGACGACGACAGGCCGGTCGTTGCGGCCGGTGCCGAGGCGGGTCCCGTGTGCGCCGACAGGACCGGGCTCCCTGCCCACAGGGCCTCGTCGGCCCGGCCCTCCCCGGCGGGCCGGGGAGTCCCGCCTCCCGCGCCCAGCACGGGAGACATCGCCGGTTCTCGGGGCAGGGACGGCACCGGATCGAGGGACCGAGGTGCCGTGGGGAGTGACGACGCCGCGGAAGGTGCCGTGGGCCCGGGTCCCGGCGTGCGCTGCGCGGCGGGGACCGGAGGACGCAGCCCGAGGGGACGCCCGGGGTCCGACAGCGTCGACGCCCGGAGCCGCTGGAGCGAGGGTGATGCCGATGCGGACCGGGCAGCCCCGGAGGCGGACCCGATCGTCGGGGAGCCGTCCGGCGCGGCCCTCCGTCGCACCGGGGGCACCGGTTCCGGACGTCCTGCACCGACGGGTTCCGCGGGCACCACCCCCGCGGAACCGGCCGCTGCTGTCGTGGACCCCGACAGTGCGGTGGAACCCGACAGCGCGGGCGCCGAGGACAGCGGCTCCGGGGCGGATGTCCGTGCAGCGACCGGTCCTGACCCGGTGGACTCCGACTGCGCGGAGTCCACCGCGCTCGGCTCCGCTCCGGTCTCGTCGGATCCTGTCGACGTCGAGGCGATGTCAGCGACGGACGCCCCCGACGTGGTGCCCGTCCAGGCGCTGTGCCCACCTGCCACGGCGTCGACGCCCGGCCCCTGCCACGCCGCGGAGCGGGACACCACCGGCAGAGCCGTGGGACGGCCCGGCCCCGGAACCGAGGGCGGGGACTCGTCCGTCGGCGTGGTCGCGGCGGGCTCGGCGCCGGCCGCTCTAGGCCGCGCGCGGGGATCGTCCGGCTCGGCCGGAACCGCGCCGAGAATCCTGCCGATGCCCTCGACGCCGGGCGTCGCCACGGGGCTCCCGATGCCGGGCGTCGCCACGGGGCTCCCGATGCCGGGCGTCGCCACGGCGCGGGACACCACGGGCAGCGCCTCCGCCCTGCGGGGGTCGGGCGTCTGCCGGCCGGCGAACCGTGGCGGGTCGGCGAACGCTGCCCGGACGTCGCGGTCCGGCACGGTGTGCAGGAGTCCGGGTTCCGCCATGCCGGTCGCCGTACTGTCGCGGTCCTCTGCCTGTCCGGCCCGGGAGACCTCTGCGGCACCGGTCGCCCGGGACACCACCGGCTGCGTGAAGGCCACCGCCCGGGGAGCAGGTGCGTCGGGCGACGACGGCCCCGGGTCGCCGTCCTCCACCGGGGTCTCCTGCGCGGAGACCGTGGCGGAGGGCCCCGCGCCGGACGCTTCCGGTGGGCCGGCGAGGAGCGGGGGCGATCCGGCGTCGGGTCCGGTGGTCGGCGGCGCGAGGGGCTCGGCGATCGACGCTTCCGGGACTCGGGAGGGTTCTTCCTCCGCCGGCCGCTCCGGGGTGCCGGCCGAGTTCTCGGCGGTCGGTTCGGGGACGGCGGCCGGCGGCTCCACCGGAGTCGACGTGGCAGGGACCGCCGGGCGCTCCGAAAATTCGGGCGTTCGCTGCACTGCCGGCGGCCCCGTCCCGTCCGCGGAGGGACCGGCTGAGGAGCCGACGGGATCCGGCCACGGGCGGCCCAGCCCGAGACGGCGCGAGGAGGGCGGGGAGGACCTCCGGGATGGATCCGAAGCCGGAGCACCCCCGGTGCCCTGTGCACCGGTGCTGCGCTGGAGCGTGGGCCCGGCGGGCAGCGGGACGGACGTGGCGGTGCCGTCGAAGATGCTGCCGAGGGGGCCGCCCAGGGTGCTGCGGGAGGGATCTTCGGGCGGACCCGGTAGCCGGCGCTGCAGGGGCAGGGGTGGGAGCGGGGACGTCTGCCCCGGCGGCTCCGTCCCGGGCGTCGTGCTTCCGGGACGGGGAACCCCGGCCGGAGCAGATCCCGGTGCCGGCGAACCGGCGGTGGGAGCCTGCGGGACGGCGCTCTCGCGGGGGCCCGCCGCGACGGGGGTGCCGGTCGGAGGCGGATCGGCGGCCGGCACGCCGGCGGGGACGTCACCGGGCTCCGGGCCGGCCTGGGCGTCCTGACTCTCCTGCGCTGCGCCGGAGCTCTCCGGCTGTGCCGGCGCGTCCGGTGCAGCCGGAGAGTCCGCCGTCCCCGTCCCGTGCACCACGGGCACCTCCAGCACACCGCGGTCGACCTCGGGAACACTGGTCAGCGACCGTTGAGCGGTGTTCCCGCTACCCGTGCGGCGCTGCACGGGACGGCTTCCCCAGGCCCCGCGGGGCGCGGGGGGAGGGAGGAGCAGCATCTCGACGGGGCGGGCGGCGGACCCGGATCCGCCGGTCGCGGGGCCCGCGTCGGGGCCGTCCAGGTCGATCACACCGGGTGGGGCCTCCGCACTGACCAGGTGGGACATCGCCCCGGTGAACGACGGGTTCGTCCGGGTCGGGAGCTGGTCGGGGAACCGGTGGGGCGCCGTCGTCGTCTCGAGATTCCCGACGGTCCGCTGGAGGGGCGGCAGGAAGGCCCATCCGGCGGGGGAGGGGAGGGGCTCGGCAGGCTGTCGTGGCGGTGCCGCAGGAGGCCCTGCCGAGGACCGCCCCGAGAGCGTCACGGGGGCGGGGTCCTGCTCCTTCCGCTGCCACGGCCAGCGCACGGTTCAGCGCTCCTCGCTCAGCCGGCGGTTGATGTCGGCGATCTCCCGGACCCAGCGCAACCGCTGGCCGTGCTCCAGGTCCAGGATGTCGTCGAGCCCCCAGTGGAAGTGGTACGCCACGTACGCGACCTCTTCGTGGATCCGGTCGGCCGCGTACGTCATGATTCCCCCAGGCGACCACCCGCGAGGTCCGCGGTGAACCGGTGCGAGCACTCCGGGCAGGTCACGGCGATCCGGGTGTGGCCCTCCGCGTTGATCCGCCGGTAGAAGTCCTGCAGGAACGCCACGTCCGAGGCGAACATGTTCTCCACGACGTTGGACGTGATCGCCCCCAGCGTCCCCAGGCTGGTGATCACCCGGCTCAGCAGCACCACCGTGGTGTAGGCGGAGTTCTCCTGGACCCGGGCGTCGTAGAGCGGGAGCAGCTCGTCCCGGGCGGTGGCCAGGCGCATCACCCCGGAGCGGTGGAGGGTCCCGTCCTGGTCCACGTAGCCCCGGGGCAGGTCGAAGGCGAACTCGGTCCGCAGGGCCGGACGCTCCTCCCGCCCGTTCCGGGACGGCTCCGCCTGGGGCGTGGTGCCGGCGCTCTCGGGGGCCGGCACCACCCCCGCGCCGCCGTGGCTGCGCTGCATCACTCGACCTTCGACTCGTCGTAGCAGATCACGAACTTCTCGGTGGCCTGCTCCGTGGCGCCGGCCTTCAGCGAGTTGACCTCCACGCTGCGCACCCAGCAGTGGTCGAAGTTGTAGGTCTTGACGGTCTCGCCCTTGTAGTCGAGCAGGGCCACGGAGGCGGTCTTGCGGGCACCGGCCACGTCCCCCTCCATGACGGTCTTCAGCCAGTCCGTGACGGTCTTGCTGTCCGTCAGACCGCGGGTCACGGTGATCTCACCGGCCTTGGGGCGGCCCATGAGCTGCCGGACGACGTACTTGCCGTCCTGCGTCTGCTGCTTGAGCTCGATCTTGTCGACCTCCGACTTCAGTCCGCTCACCTCGATGACGCGCGGCACCTCGATGCCGTCGACGGTGACGGTGAAGCCGTAGGCCGGTGCATTGTCGAAATCCTCGAGTGCCATGGTCGTGGTCCTTTCCGGGCGATCATTCGTTCACGAGACTGGTGCCGCCGGAGAACTGCGACAGCTGGAAGATGACGAACTCGGCGGGCTTCACCGGAGCGACCCCCACCTGGCAGACCACCTGACCGGCGTCGATCCCCTCGGCGGGGTTCGTCTCGGCGTCGCACTTCACGAAGAACGCCTCGTCCGGGGACGTGCCGAACAGGGCGCCCTTGCGCCACTCGTTCGTCAGGAAGGCGCTGATGGTGCGGCGGATGCGCGCCCACAGGGCCGGGTCGTTCGGCTCGAAGACCGCCCACTGCGTGCCCTGCAGGATCGACTCCTCCAGGTAGTTGAACAGCCGCCGGACGTTCACGTAGCGCCACGCGGCGTCGCTGGAGAGCGTCCGGGCGCCCCACACGCGGATGCCGCGGCCGGGGAACGACCGGACGCAGTTGACCCCGATGGGGTTCAGCAGCTCCTGCTCGGTGCTGGTGATGTTCGTCTCGAGGCTGGTGACCCCGCGGATCACCTCGTTCGCCGGGGCCTTGTGCACGCCGCGGGTGTCGTCGTTGCGGGCCCAGACGCCCGCGATGTGGCCCGACGGCGGGACGAAGCGGTGCACCCCCTCGGAGGGGTCCAGAACCTTGAGCCGCGGCCAGTACAGCGTCGCGTACTTGGAGTCGTAGCCGGCGTCGTCGACCCGCCACTCCTTGATCTGCTGGGCGTTGAGCCCCGGCGGGGGGTCGATGATGGCCACGCGGTCGCCCATCAGCTCGCAGTGGGCGATCAGCGCCAGCTGCACGGCCTTGAGCGTCTCGCCGTCGATCGCGCCCTGTTCGTAGGCGGCGACCAGGTCGGGGATGGCGACCATGGTGACCTCGTCGACGGCCTCGAGGCCGCTGAAGCCGGTGCGGTCCGCGGCGTCGCCCACGTAGTCGTCCGCGCTGAGCGTGTCGGTCGACGGCGGCTCCGGCTCGGGCTCGGGCAGCTCCAGTCGAACCGTCCCCTTGTCGGGCTTGGTGAGGGCGCCGCCGCTCAGCACCTCCTCGATCGTGACGAGCTTCGACTCCGCGCTCACCTTCGTGGCCACGTTGTTGGGGCCCTTCTTGGTGGTCACGTTGTCCCAGGACTCGGGCTGACGCCCCTCCACGGTGACCGTGATCTTGAACTGGTCCTCCGGGGCGTTGTCGCCGCCGGCGGCGTCGAACTCGACGGTGATGGGCTTCTGGCTGGCGCCGGTCGACTTGCCGATGATGCGGTAGCCGGCCACCTCCACCATCGGCGGGCCGGCCACGGCCTTGACCTGCTTGGCCTTCGGTTTCTGCCCGTCGCCGTTGCTCTCGGCGCCGTCGGCCCCGATCCGCACGATGTAGCAGTTGCCGCCGCCGTTGAGGAAGTAGCCGTACACGGAGTGGGCGAGGTACGAGCCCGGCACGAAGTCGCCGAAGGTCTCGGAGAACTGGGTCCAGTTGGACACCAGGGTGGGCTCGTTGGCGGGGCCCTTGGCCGCCAGGCCCACGAACGCGGCGACCGCCGTGCCGACGCCCTCGATCGGGCGGGTTCCCGCCTCGACCTCGTGCACGTAGACACCGGGCGAAAGATAGGTGGGCATCGTGTCTCTCCTCGGCAGAGTCCGGATCGTGGTTCAAGGGTCCAATCGGGGAGGAGACTGCCGGGAGGCTGGGGGGCCGCGTGTTGGGGAAGGAGCCGATGCACGAAGGGGCACCTTCGCCTCCTCGGCCCGCTGCTGGCTGCCACGCCTGCCTATCATCGCCTCAGGCGCCGCGACCGGTCTCCCCAGGCGGCGGACGCCGGTCCCCCTTGGGGTTTCCGCGCGCCGCGAGGGTGTCCCATTGGGGTAGTACGAAGGCGGTGGCGATGATGACGACTGCAGCATCCGGTCGTGCCGGGGGCACGCTCCGGTGCCACGGGAACGCCGGAGTTTGAGGAAGGGGCCATGGACACGCAACTGTCGGGAATCGATCTCCCGGGGCTGTGGTACGACGCCGACGCGGCTTCCCTGCGCGGGCAGAAGCTGGCTCTGCGCTACGCTCGCGGACGCATTCTGGGCGGGATCGTGGCGGCGCTCGGAGGAGCGGTCTCCTGGTCGGCCGGCCAGTTCGACGTGGCCGTTCTCCTGATCTTCCTGGGTTTCCTCGTAGCCCTGGCGAGCGAACTGGCGTCGTGGGTGCAGCAGCCGGAACATTCCTGGTACGGGGGACGGGCCGTGGCGGAGTCCACCAAGACGCTGGCCTGGCGGTACGCGGTCGGCGGACAGCCCTTTCCGGTGACCATGCCCGACGACATGGCACGCGAGCTGCTGCGGAGCGGGCTGGAGGAGGTGCTGCGGGAGACGTCCGAGTACATGATCCCGCGATCCGAGCACGCCGTGGTCACGCCGGCCATGGAGCAGCTGCGGCAGCAACCCTTCGACGTGCGGCGCGAAGCCTATGTCCGGGGCCGTACCGAGGACCAGCGGCGCTGGTACACCGCCAAGGCGGAGGAGAACCGGAGGCGCTCCCAGGCATGGCGGTTGCTCCTCGTCCTGGCGGAGGTCACGGCACTGGTCCTGGCGTTCCTCCGGGTGTTCGTGGGCTGGCCGTGGGACTTCGCGGGTGTTCTCGGGGCGACCGTCGCCGGCGGAGCCGCGTGGGTGGCCGTCAAGCAGTTCGCACCGCTCGCCTCCGCCTACTCGACTGCGGCGAAGGAACTGCTCTTCCAGGTCGACCGTCTCGGCCGGGTGCCCCAGGAGCAGTGGGCGGCGGCCGTCGCCAACGTGGAGGGCGCAATCAGCCGTGAGCACACGCTCTGGACCGCCTCACGAACCGGCAGGACCTTCTTCGAGTGGGGCAATAAAGGGATCGACGGCGAGTAGCGCGGGGCGGTACGGCCACTCAGAGCCTTTCGCACAGCCCCTCGTCCCCCGGTGGGCGTGCTCCCGGCCACGGTGCCTGAATCCGGGCGTCAATAGTAGTACGGCACGGTGGTGGGCGTGTCGTTGGACGACAGGGCCCAGGACCAGAACAACAGGCCGAAGCTGATGCCGGCGGCGGCGCTGACCAGTGCCTTCCGCGACGCCTTCGAGGACCCCTGAGGGTCGCCCTTGCCCCACTTCTGCTCGACCTGCCAAGAGAAGTACAGGGCGAGGAGACCCGGCGCGCCCAGAAGAGGGATAAGGGTGAGGACGAGGGCGGCGATGGACAGCACCAGCCTTCGCGAAGGGCGGTTCGTCGGTGGACGGAAAGGGGATCTGGCCAGCAGTTCCGAGATCGCTCGGCCCGGCTGGACGAAGATGTCCGTCCGCTGATCCAGCGAGCGGAGGATCGTGATGGCCGCATCGCGCTCGAGCGGCCGCTCCATCGCCGCTTCGAGTCGGCTCACCAGGCCCATCTGCTCCTCGAAACTGAGCACCGGCCGGCGTGCCTTGTCCGCCAGCTCGGCCATGTACGAGATCGGTACGGACGGCGGTGCGGGCAGGGGCTCGCGCGGGGGAGGGGCCGTTGGGAGCCTCAGCAGCACCTTGACGAGCTGTCCGGGACCCTGGGGAGCGGTGTAGTCGATGATCTGCGTGGGACCCAGGTCCGAGGGGAGCAAGTGGGGTGAGACCGGGCGGACCATGACCGGGATCACCGTCTTGCCGAGCCGACGGGCGTACTGCCGTTCCAGGGCGGACGGGACGGAGTCCAACAGGCTCGGTGACACGGCCACGATCAAGGCGTCGCAGCGTCGGATCTGCCCGAGGATCTCCTCCCACCAGTCCTGCCCGCCTTCCAGCCGCCGGTCCACCCACAGGCGGTGGTCCGCGACGTCGGTGATGGTCTCGACCAGGCTCTGCAGTACGTCGCGGTCCTGTCGCGAATACGACAGGAAGAGGTTCCTCTGCGCATTCGGGGCTGTCTGCGTGACGTTGTCCGGTTCCACGGATGCTCCTGTCCGGTGGGGCGAGGATGCAGGGAGACCCTCTTCGCTGACAAGACGGGGGGATCCGCCGGGATCCGGGGACGGCTTCCCCTGACCCGGCCACCCCGGCCTCAGGAGGGCTCCTCCTCCTCTTCCTCGTTGCGCTGGACGGCAACACGCTGAGCCGCTTCGTCCCCAGTGAAGGAGCCCTGCGCCGTCTCCTCCTCCTCTTCCTCGCCCTCCGCCCGCTGGACGGGCAGCGCGGCGTCGTCGACGGCCTCGCGCTGGACGGCGGCCGGAGCCGCTGACACCGGGGCCGGACCGGACATCACCCGCTCGGCATTGGCGGCGGCCTCCCGCTCGAAACGGTCGGAGGGGTCGCTGACGCGGACACCCGAACCCGTCGGCGTGCCGTCCACCGGCCCGGAGCGCTGCTGCACCACGTGGGTGAGCTCGTGGGCGAGCATCGTGCGTCCGGCCGTCGAGGACGGGTCGTACTTCTCGCGCTGGAAGACGACGTTGGGGCCCACGGTGTACGCATGGGCGTTCACCGAGGCGGCGGACCGGGACGCGGCGTCGTCGGTGTGCACGCGCACGTCCGAGAAGTCGTGGCCCAGCCGGGACTCCATGTCCGTGCGGACGGGCTCCTCCAGCGGGTGCCCGCCCGAGGAGACGACGTCGAGCACCGGCGAGCGCTCCTCCTCCGCCAGCCGCTGCACCCTGGCGTTGCCGACCGCCCGTTGCATGGCCAGCATCCCGGCGGGGCCGACGACGTCGGTGCGCCCGGCCGCCGCGGCCCGCCACAGCTGCGGCGGGGCGTTCTCCTCGACGCGGTCCGCCCGCGGCCGCAGGCTCTCGCTCTCGCCCTGGTCGTGATCGTGGATGTGCATGACGAGTCTCTTCCTCTCGGGCCTGCGGCCACTCTGCGCCCGCTCGGACGGACGCACAAGCGGCCCCCCGGCCGCCGCCGGGGCAGCAGACGGTGCCCGAAGGGGCACTCCGGTCAGAGGTCGAAGTGCATGAAGTCCTTGGCGCCCTTCCAGTTCCCGCCCCACCGGAGCCCCGCTCCGGTCATCGCCTCCACGACCTCCTTGGGCAGGTTGAGGAAGCCCTGCGCACCGTACGTGCGCAGCGGGTCCCGGTCGCGGGCCGTGCGCTTCTTCCCGAGGTCCTTCGTCTTCCGGGCGAGTTCGGCCTTCCGCCGCTTCAGCTCCTTCTGCAGCCCTGCCCGCAGCCGGCGCTCCGCGGCGGCCCCGCGGGTGTCGCCCATGGCCTTGCTGTCCTGCTCGCCCTGCTGGGAGCGCGCTATCTGCGCCTCCAGGGCGGCGACGGCCGCCGGGAGTGCGGCGACCGCGCTCTCGAGTCCGGCGAGGGCACTGTCGACCGCCTCGAATTTCGCCAGGTGCCGCTCCAGCAGGGCGCGGTCCTGCGACGCCGATTTCGCTGCGGCGCTCTGCTTCCTGAGCGTCGCGCCGTGCAGCTTGAGCTTTCCGTCGAGAGCCGTGAGGGCGGCGGACCGTTCCCGGACGGCGGCGGTCAGCTCCGCGGCCCTGGCCTTCTGCTCGGTCGTCGCCCGGCGGCCGCGGGGGAGGGCCCGCAGTTCCTGCCGGGCAGCGGCCCGGGCTGCGACGACGGTGGCGCGCTCGGAGCGCAGCCGGTCGCGCTCGGCCGTCGTCGTAGACACCGCAGCCTTCTTCGCGGCCTCGAGTGCCACCAGCACGACGATGCGCCAGCGCAGGCCCACAGGGTTGTAGAGCATCCGGAAGGTGTCGCTGGCGTTCTTCATCGCGTCGTAGCCCTGGCCCCCTGCGTTCATGTCGGTGCCGGTGACGAGGCTGATGATGCGCCGCTGGGCCTTGCTGGTCAGGTGCGGGTTCGTCCCGGGGTCGATGTCCACCGCACGGCCGTCGGCGTGGTTGCTCCAGCCGCCGGCGCTGGTAGTGCGCGGGTTCAGCGCCCAGACCTTCGTGACCGGTGCCGCGGTGACGCCCCCGGCGCGCAGCGTGGCCTCGGCGGTCCGCAGGGCCGCGGCCAGGTCGACGTGCGCGGGGGTCGAGAACCCGAAGAACCGCGCGGTGGTGATGGAGGTGGCCAGGTAGACCATGGGCCGCGGGATGCCGCGGGCCTTGTACAACGGGGCCAGCACGTCGTAGCGCTGCCGCGGGGTGCCGACAGGGCGCCCGGTGCCCCGGAAGTGGCGCTGCTGGGCCGGGTGGTCCGCCCAGTCCTGGGCCCACTGCTGGGCGTCGGTGACGGCCTGGCGCTGGAGCACCAGTTGCGCGGCCCGGTTGCCGGCCTGGCGCTGCACCTGCCACAGGGAGCGGGCCCGGGTGCCGAGATCCGCCCCGCGCAGCAGCGGAACCAGGCCCGGGGGCAGCGGCGGTTCCTCCGGCCGCCGTGCCGCACCGGCCCGAGGCACGACGCGTCGCCGGCCGTCTCCCCGTCGGGTGGCCGTGCTGTGGGTCGCCGACATGGCTCGCTCCGATCAAGCCCCCGGCCGCGGCGCCCGGGCCGCCGTCAGGGTGCTCCAGTAGGGGCCGAACTCGCTCTCGAGGGTGAGCCGGCCGAGCTTGCGGTACTCCCGCTGCACCGCGGTGACCAGGTGCGCCATGGTCACCGGGGTGCCGTCCTCTGCGGCGAGGTACGCGGCGGTCACGGCCGCGGAGCGGATCCCGCCGCCCGCGAGCTCGAAGGCCCGCCCCAGGAAGTCGAGGTCCAGGTCCTCGGCGCGGGCCATCAGCCGGCCCAGGCACCGGTCCCACAGCAGCGCGCGGTGCTCCGGATCGGGCAGGGGGAAGTCCACGATGACGTCGAGGCGGCGGGTGAAGGCCTCGTCGATGTTGGCGCGCAGGTTCGTGGCCAGCACCACGAGACCGTCGAAGGTCTCCATCCGCTGGAGCAGGTAGGCGCTCTCGATGTTCGCGTAGCGGTCGTGGGCGTCCTTGACCTCGGAGCGGCGGCCGAAGACGGCGTCGGCCTCGTCGAAGAGCAGCACTCCGTTGACCCCGGAGGCGGCGGTGAAGATGCGCTCCAGGTTCTTCTCGGTCTCCCCGACGTACTTGTCCACCACGGTGGCGAGGTCCACCACGTACAGGTCGAGTCCCAACTCCTTGGCCACCACCTCCGCGGACATGGTCTTGCCGGTGCCGGAGTCCCCGGCGAACAGGGCCGCCACGCCGTGGCCGCGACCCGCGCCGGGGCGCATGGCCCAGTCCCCGAGCACCTGCTCGCGGTGGCGCGCCCGCAGGGCCAGTTCCCGCAGGGACTGCAGCACGGGGTCCGGAAGGACGAGGTCGGTCCAGCCGACGGAGGGGTCGACGCGGCGGGCGAGCCGGTCCAGGGCCGAGCCGTTCTCGGCGCGGGCGCCGGCCTGCAGGTGCGCGCCGGTCAGGGTGCCGTCGGCACCGAGGGCGGCCTGCGCCCGGGCGGTCCGCGCGGCCCGGGCCACCTGCTCCGGGCCGAGCCGGAACTGCGCGGTGGTCCGCACGATCTCCGCCCCGGGCAGGACCCCCGCCAGCGCCTCCTGCCAGAGCCCGGCCCGCTCGGCGGCGGTGCTGGCGGGGACGTCGACGACGACGGGCGGGAGATCCGTCCACACCGGGTCCCAGACGGTGTCCCCGAACAGCAGCACGGGCTGCGGGTCGGCGCGCAGGGCCCGCAGCAGGGCGGGGCGATCGGCCACGGCCGGCACGGGACCGGCCACGATGCCGGCGCCGCGCAGCCTCGCCTCCCGGACCGCGAGGGCCACCAGCCCGGCCGCGTCGCGCTCCCCGGCCAGCCGCGCGAGGTCCAGGCCCACGACGTCGTGCCCCCCGGCCCGGAGGGCCTCCGCGGCCAGGACCCGCGCGGAGCCCGTGGCGGGCTCCCGCAGATAGGCCAGGAGCACCCCGGCACGCAGGGCTCGCACGAGCGGCGCGGGATCACCCCACAGCACCTCGGGCGGGGCGGTGAGCACGACGGTCAGGTCGGGGTCGGGGGTGTCGTCGCCGAGCAGGTGCCCCACCACGCGCTCGGGGACCCGCAGCGCCCGCCCGGGCAGGGGCCGGTCCGGATCCTCCAGGGCCAGGAGGTGCCCGGTGACCAGGGGCCCTGAGAGCAGCCGGGCCCGGGCCCCGGCGTCGGACAGGGCCGCGCCGCTCAGGGCCAGGGCCACCGCGGCGGAGGGGCGACGCCGGGTGACGTCGTCGTTGAGGTAGCCGAAGAGCTGCTCGAAGCGCGGGTCGAGGTCGGCCGCCAGGGCCACGAGCAGGAGGTCCACGTCCAGGGCGGTCAAGCCCAGGACGGCGGCCAGCTCCCGCAGGCGCAGGTGGTGCCCGTCCTGCTGCGCGCGGTCCGCCGCCCGCTCGCACTCCACCCACCGGGAGGACGTCTCGACCGGCCGGGGCGCCCTCGGCCCGGTGCCGAGCAGCCGGTCCACGGACTCCTCGCTGAGGTACAGGCCGCGGAACGGGTCGTCGGGCTGCGGGTCCTCCGCGCGGCGCTCGGCCACGAGCTGCCGGATGCGCTCCTCGACCACGCCCACCCGGTCCAGCAGGTGGGCCAGGCTCGCCGCACCGGTCATCGCTTCCTCCGGCGCGAGGCCGGGCCCCGGGGTTCCTCCGGTGCCGTCCCGGTCTCCGCGGCGTCCCCGGTCTCCGACCGGGCCGCGGGAACCGGCGGCCGCGCGCGGCGTCGGCCGACGTCCGCGGCCGTCCCGGTGCGGTCGGCCATGTCCACCACGGTCCCGGCGGAGGCGGGCGGAGCGATCTCGTAGACGACGCCGGTCTCGACCGGGGCGATGACCACGATGTCCAGGGACGGCTTGAGCTCCCCGCCGAGGGCGGACCACACGTCCGCGAACGCCCGGTCCTCCGGCGGGGGAAGCCCCACGGTCATCGGCACCGGCAGCCGGGGCTCGGCGAGCTGCCCCGTGACGAGCTCGTCGGGCAGCGCCTCGTAGTGCAGGAAGCAGCGCAGCAGCTGGTCCAGCAGCAGGTGCTCGTCCTCGGGCCGCTGCGTCCACGCCGTCACGAGGTAGGACAGCTTGAAGTACCGGGGCGCCGGGCGCCGCCGCAGCACCGTCCCGTCCTCGTCCCGCTCGTCGGCGAAACCCCGCTCGCGGCGCCGCAGGTCCTCCCGGATGTCGTACAGGTACAGGTTCACGGTGGGGGCGTTGCGCCGGGCGGCCCAGTCCTTGGTCGGGGCGTCGAAGGCCACCTCCACCTCGGCGCCGCCGAGGGCCTGCGTCCGGACCAGGGTGCGCAGCGCGTCGTCCACCTGGGCAATCACCGATCGGCCCTCCTCACCATGGGATCCACTGTGGCGGCGGCACCGGGCCGCGGGGGACCGGTGCCGGGCCGTCGTCGGGGAAGCCGTCGTTGCCCTTCCGGGCACCCCTCAGATCAGTCCCTCCCGCAGGGCGTAGGCGACGGCGTGGGAGCGGTTGCGCAGCTGGAGGCGCGTGGTCACGTCGTGCACCACGTTCTTCACGGTCCGTTCCGAGTACGCGAGCCGGCGGGCGATCTCCGCGGTGTCCAGGCCGTCGGCCAGCAGCCGCAGCACGTCCACCTCCCGCGGCGCGAGACCGGTGAACATGATGCCGCGGGGGCCCAGGACGTGGCGCTGCAGCCGCCCCACCTGCTCCAGCAGCCGTCCCAGCAGGTCCGGGGGGACGCTGCCCTCCCCGGAGGCCGCCGCGGTGATGACGGTGACGAGCCGGTCGGGGGTGGCCTCGCACCGCCGGGCGATGCCCACCACACCGGTCTCCACGATCTTCACGAGGTCTCCCTCCTCCAGGCGCCCGGCCACGAGCACCGAGCGCGCGGTCCCCTGCCGCTGCACCACCCGCAGCAGCTTCAGCGCCTCGTCGTCCACGGAGTCGGCCACCACCACGACGACGGCGGCCCGGTCCGCGTCCTGGGCTCCCACGACACGGACCTCCGGGCGAGGGCGCAGCTCGCTCACCACGCCGGCCGCCGAGATCGGGTCCCACGCGTGGACGTGAACGGTGATCGGTTCCATGACAGCTCCTCGATCCGGCGCCCGGCGGTCCGCGGCGCTCCTCCATCCGATGCTTCGGCATGAATGTAGATCGGGCCGCTCACCGTGCGCTCAACAAGGACTCAACGGGCAGGGGGAATGCCCCGAAGGACGGCCGATCGCCGTGCCGGCGGGGTCACGGACGGTCATAATCTCGAGGCGCAGGGGATCGCGCGGCGGTGCCGCCGCTCCCGCGGCGCGTGCATCCCCGAGGAGGAGCCATGAGTCCGTCGGCGACGCTGGAGACGTCCGGGACGGTCCTCGAGGCGGGAGGCGCGGCGTCCGTGCCGCTGACCGTGCGCAACGACCGGAACGTCGTCGACGAGTACCGGTTCCGGGTGGTGGGGCCGCTGGCCCGGTGGACCACGGTCGAGCCCGGGGTGGTCTCGGTGTACCCCGGCGACTCCGCCACGGTCACGGTCCTGTTCCGCCCGCCGAGGTCCTGGGAGGTGCGGGCCGGGAACGCCCCTTACGGGGTGCAGGTCATGCCCACCCAGCACCCGCAGGACTCCGTGGTGGCGGAGGACGTTGTGGACGTCCAGGCCTTCTGGGAGACCTCCGCCGAGCTGGTGCCCCGCACCTCCGAGGGCCGCGGGGGCGGCAGGCACCGGGTGGCCGTGGACAACCGCGGCAACACCCCGGTCACCGTGCAGCTCGTGCCCAACGACCCCGAGGAGCGGCTGCACATGGTGCTCGGCGCGCCCACGCTGACGGTCCAGCCGGGAACGGTGCAGTCCGCGGACCTCCGGGTGCGCCCACGGCACAGGATCTGGCGCGGCACGCAGACAGCCCACCCCTTCACCGTCGAGCTGCGTCCGGACGGCGGGCCCGGGACCATGCTGACCGGCACGCACCGACAGGACCCGATCCTGCCCGGATGGTCTCCGAAGATCGTGAAGTGGCTGGTTGTGCTCGGGGTCGTCGCGCTGCTGGTGCTCGGGGCGTTCGTCGTCACGGGAGCGCTCCGGGACCTGGTCGCCCGGATCACGCCGTGCATCCAGGGGGCCGTCGTCGGCCGGTTCGAGGCGTGCCAACGACTCGTGGGAGCCGACCCGCCGCAGGAGCAGGGCGGCGCCGGACAGGACCAGGACGGCACCGGACAGGACCAGGGCGGTGGCGACCAGGGCGGTGGAGGGGAGGAGGGCGAACTCGAGGAGATCTCCCTGGAGCTCACGGTCGACGCGGAGCCCGGGGAGTTCGGCCAGGACGTGCGCGAGGTCGAGCAGGACGGGACCGTCTTCACCAGCGTGGTCCTGCGCACCTCGTCCGGAGACGAAGGCGTGTTCCTCCTCAGCATCAGGGGCACCCCGATCACAGAGCCGCTCTCCATCAGCCTGATCCAGGACGGCGAACAGGAGTTCTCGCTCGGACAGCAGGGGATAGCGACGAACGCCGGCCAGGAGATCCAGCTGGATCTGCGCTGCGACAGCGCCGACGACGAGCTGCTGTCGCTGACGGACTCCTGCGAGGTGACCGCGGAGCTCCAGGGCGTCGCCCCTCAGGGCTGACGACTCCTGCACCGCAGGCCTTCTTGCTCGTCGGGGCACCCGGGAATGCCCCGAAGGGCAGACGGGATGCCTGCAAACCCGGCCCTGCGCCGAGCCTTGCACCCGACCGCCCCGCCGTACGCTCGTCACGAGCACGCCGCTCTGGGAGGACCTGATGGACACGACGGCCGACCTGGAACCGCCCCGCACCACTCTCGACGCCGGCCAGGAGAGCAGGGTCACCCTGTCGGTGCGCAACGACTCGGAGATCGTCGAGGACTACACCTTCCAGGTGGTCGGGGACCTGGCGGAGTGGTCCTCCGTGGAACCGACGCACGTCTCCGTGTACCCGGGGCAGACGTCCACCGCCGTGGTCACCCTCCGCCCCCCGCGGACCTCCGCCGTGTCCGCGGGCGAGCACCCGTACGGGGTGCACGTCCGGCCTGCCAAGCGGCCCGAGAATGCCGCGGTGCCCGAAGGCGTCGTGGAGCTGCTGCCCTTCTACGAGACCGTCGCGGAGCTGTCCCCGCAGTCCACGAAGAGCAGGAGGGGCGGGACGTACCAGGTGGCCGTGGACAACCGCGGAAACGCCCCCGTGGCCGTGGCACTCGCCGCCAAGAGCGCATCCGACGGCCTGGACCTCGCCCTGAGCGAGTCGAGCCTGGCCATGGAACCGGGCACCACGTGGTCCTCCGAGGTCCGTGCGGAGCCCGTGAAGCGGCTCTGGCGGGGTGCCCCCGTCGCGTACCCGTTCACGGTCGTGGTCACACCGGAGGAGGGACCGGAGCTCCCCCTCGCCGGGACGCAGTACCAGGATCCCGTCCTGCCGGGGTGGTCCCTCAAAGCGCTGGTCGCGGCGGTCGTCCTGGGCCTTCTGGTCGTCCTCGGGCTTCTCCTGCGACCCACTGCCGGCACCCTGTGGGCGAGACTGGTGGACCCGCCGTCCGAAGTTCCCAGCGTCACGACCACGGCACCGGCCGAAGGGAACGGTGGGGGCGCGGCCGGGGAGGCCGGTGGGGGCGCGGCCGGGGAGGCAGGGGAGGCCGGTGGGGGCGCGGCCGGGGAGGTAGGTGAGGCCGGTGAGGCCGTGGAGACCGGTGGGGGCGCGGCCGGGGAGGCGGGTGAGGCCGGTGAGGGTGAGGCTGGAGAGACCGGTGCCGGTGGGGGCGCGAGCCCGATACCGTCTCCAGAGACGACGGAACCGCCGACGACGGAACCGCCACTTCCCGTCCCGGTCTTCCCGCAACCGGCCTCGTTCTCGAGTGCGCCAGGAGCTCTCTCGGACGTGTTCGGTCCATGGCCCGGAGAACAGGCGACCGGGTCGTTCACCGTCACCGGCCTGACCCTGGGCGTGACCACAGGGGACGCGGGCATGTTCAATCTGGTGGTTCTCGATCCCAACGGAGAGATCGTCTTCTGGCTGCAACAACCGCTCGCGGAGATGGACCCGGGCGTGAGCCTGGTGACAGAGGGCGCGGAGGGACAGCAGGACGTCGGAGAGAGCGGGGCGGAGGTCCTCCAGCAGGATCCGGCTCTGCAGGACGCCGTCGAGCGGATGGCAGGTGACGGCGGCGCCGCTGCACCCGAGGCGGAGCCGCTGCCGGTTCCTACCTCCGCACCCGCACCGCCGTTCACCGTGCAACCGGATCAGAAGATGCTGTTGTCCGTGAAGTGCGAGACGGCCGGCAACCCGGTGACGGGACTCTGCTACGAATCCGTGACCATCTACGGCGAGCACGAGGAGGCGGGAGCCGGCGAATAACAGTCATACACACTGGATCTCCAGGCACACCATCGGATCCCAGGAAGCTCTCATGCCCACAGGACCAGCTCTGCGCGCGGGGGACAGCTCCCTGTGCCCGCTCACCGACGGGCCGAAGCCGCACGTCGGTGGGCCGATCACCCCCGTGGCGGCCGTCATGAACGTGCTGATCGGCGGCATGCCGGCCGCGGTGGCGAACGGCCTGCCCGGGGGCATCGTCTGCGTCTCGCCGGCACCGAACGGCATCGCGATGGGCAGCATGACGGTGCTCATCGGAGGATTCCCCGCGGCGCGGCTGGGGGACCTGACGCTGCACGGGGCTCCGATCGCACCGGGTCCGGGAATGCCGACCGTCATCATCGGAGGCTGACAGGGGGAAGGCCCCGGGTCCCTCAGGACCCGGGGCCTTCCCGACTGGCGGTGACGGAGGGATTTGAACCCTCGTTGGCTTTAACACCAAACATCATTTCGAGTGATGCACCTTCGGCCGCTCGGACACGTCACCAGCTCGCAGTACTGTACCGGGTGGCGTGCTCAACCGCCAAAACCCGCGGGGCCGGCGGGCCCGGCGGCGGGCGGCCCGGCGTCGTCGTCCCCGCCGCGCCGGTGCTCCGCGAAGAAGTCGAGGAGCAGCCGGGAGCACTCCTCCTGCAGCACGCCGCCCGTCACCTCCACCCAGTGGTTGAGCCGCCGCTCCCGCAGCACGTCGAAGACGGAGCCGGCCGCCCCGGCCTTGTCGTCCCACGCGCCCAGCACCACCCGGGGCACGCGGGCCAGGACTATCCCGCCCGCGCACATCGCGCAGGGCTCGAGGGTCACCACGAGCGTGCAGCCGTCCAGCCGCCAGGAGCCCAGGGTGCGGGCGGCGTCGCGCAGGGCAAGGATCTCGGCGTGGGCCGTGGGGTCGCCGTCGGCCTCCCGGCGGTTGCGGCCCCGTCCGACCACCGTTCCGTCCGGGCCGACGACGACGGCGCCGATCGGCACGTCCGCCGTCCCGAGCGCGGCCCGGGCCTCGGCGAGGGCCAGCCGCATCCACTCCTCCGCCCGGGCCTCGGAGCGGGTTCTCGGGGGCAGTGCCATGCAGGTCTCCTCCTGGGCGGGTCGCCTGGGCAGGCGGGGCCCGGCGAGGGGGCGGGGCGCCCCGGTGGCCCGGTGGTAATTTTGGTCCATGCGAGTGACCGTTCTCGACCACCCATTGGTGGCACACAAACTGACCGTGCTCCGGGACAAGAACACCACGTCCCCGGTGTTCCGCCTGCTCGTCGAGGAACTCGTGACGCTGCTCGCGTACGAGGCCACCCGGGGGGTCCGCGTGGAACCGGTGGAGATCGACACGCCGGTCACGCGCACCACCGGCGTGGGGCTGTCGAAGCCCCGGCCGCTGGTCGTGCCGATCCTCCGTGCCGGCCTGGGCATGCTCGAGGGCATGACCCGCCTGGTCCCCACGGCCGAGGTGGGCTTCCTGGGCATGGCCCGCAACGAGGACACGCTCGACATCATCACCTACGCCGAGCGGCTGCCCGACGACCTCACCGGACGCCAGGTCTTCGTCCTCGACCCGATGCTGGCCACCGGAGGGACCCTGCGGGAGGCGATCAAGTTCCTCTACCGCCGCGGGGCGGAGCAGATCACGTGCGTGTGCCTCCTGGCCGCCCCCGAGGGCCTGGCCGCCCTCGAGGAGGAGCTGGGGGACTCCGAGGTCAACATCGTCCTGGCCGCGAGGGACGAACGGCTCGACGAGAACTCCTACATCGTCCCGGGCCTCGGGGACGCCGGGGACCGGCTCTACGGCGTGGTCGACTGACCCCTGCTCCCGAGAATCCGCAGACCGTGCGCAAGAAAGGCCCGCCGACCGCGTCGGCGGGCCTTTGCCGTCCCCTCTCCGCAGATGACCACATGGTGAGATGGAATGTCCGCCGGTGGAGGCGTCTTGACAAGAGGAGTGCAAACTGCTTCGCGCGCCGGGGGTCGCGGAAACCCGCACAGATGTCTGATATTCCGGGGGAGACGTGGAAAGGGGCAGTTCGAGCGCCTGGTGAAGGGGGTTCATTTTGGCGAAGAACATGGACGTCAGTCGTTCTAATCTCACATCGTGAGATAGCGTCGAGAATATTACTTGCGGGATCGGGAGGGCTGGTGGACCATGAGAGCAACGCCACTTTCAGGGATTTTTCAGCTTCGCGGGGCCCTCCCCGGTCACCACGGAGCCGGGGATCCGGGAGCTGAATGCGGTGGGGCCGTTTAAAAAGGGGCGGATCGACTCAGGTGGACGGAACGTCGTCCGCCGCACCACGGAAAGACGAGGGGCACCAGATGCCAAGCACACCGGGATACGTGCACATCTCCCAGCGCAACCGCACGAGCGAGGCTCGTGCTGTCCGCGGTCCGGCCGCGGCTCCTGAGCGAGGGCAGACGGCCCCCGCCGACTACCGCAGCCTTCGGAACACGCTCGGCCCCATGCCGGCCGCCCCGGGAGAGCCGCCGCTCCCCACCCGTCTGCAGCGGGACACGGCGCCGCGTCCGCCGGCCCAGGAGAACGAGGCACGCGGATTCGTGATCTACGTGGGCCTCAACGAGGAAACCGCGGCGGCCAGCGGCACCTCGCTGGTCAAGATGGTCCAGAGCATCCGGGCCTACGCCCAGCAGCTGGTCCCGCAGGCCGACTCCTATGCCGCCGTGGCGCTGGCTCCTGCCGACACCGCCGGCACCGACCTCGAGGTCGTCCGCAACGCCCTCGGCGATCCCACCTCGGGAGCTGTGCGGCCCACGGCGCCCGCCGCGCCCGCGCCCGCGCCCGAGACGAAGACCAGCCAGTCCACCGGGGTGCTCATCGACCTCTCCCGCCGGGAGGTCTTCCTCGACGGCGGTCTCCTGAACCTCACGTTCAAGGAGTTCGAGCTGCTGAACTACCTCGTGGAGAACGGCAGCCGGACCGTCGGCCGACACGAGCTCCTGCACAGCCTGTGGCGCGACTCCGAGGAGGTGCCCAACGAGCGGACCATCGACGTGCACATCCGGCGCCTGCGCTCCAAGCTCGGCCGGCTCGCGAACACCGTGCGCACCGTCCGCGGCCAGGGCTACCGCTTCTACGAGCACCCCGAGGTCGTCGTGTGGGCGGCCCCCGAGTACTCGATCTGATCCGCAGCCGACCCGCGCCGGCCCCGGTTGCCTTCCGCGACGCGGAGGCGCCGGGGCCGCTCCGTGGCCGGCGGGGGCGTGGCATCATGAACCGATGACCCGCCACGACCGGAAGAAGCTCGTCCTCATGCGCCACGCGGAGGCGGAGCACCCGTGGGGCGTGGCAGACCACGACCGTCCCCTGGACCGGAACGGGGCGGCGGACGCCGCCGCCGCCGGACGCTGGCTGCTGGCCGGCGGGCACGTGCCGGACATGATCCTGTGCTCGAGCGCCCTGCGCGCCCGCCAGACCTGCACGTGGGTGTGCAGCGAGCTCGGCGACCTCGCGCCGACCGCCCGGCTCGACGAGTCCCTCTACGCGGCCCAGGACAGCCGGATCATCGCGGTGGTCAACCACGTGCCCGAGACCGTGGAGTCCCTGCTGCTCATCGGTCACCTGCCGGGTCTTCGCGACGCCGCCCTCCGCCTGGCCACACCGGACTCCGACTACGACGCCGTCATGGCCCTCGCCGACGGCTGCCCCACCTCGGGCCTGGCGGTCCTCGAGGTCCCCGGCTCCTGGGCCGGACTGGACGGCGCCGACGCCCGCCTGGTGGACTTCGCGGTGCCGCGCCCGTCCGCCGGGGGCCGCTGACCGGCGGGGCCCCGGCCGCCCGGCGCTCGCGGGGCAGCCCGACCGACGAAGGAGCAATGGATGCGACAGATCGAATTCACCCCGTCCGGGGAGCGCGTGGGCGCGATCGGGTTCGGGGCCATGGGCCTGAGCTGGGTCTACGACCGGCACGGGCTGACCGAGCGGCGCAAGCACGAGGTGCTCGGGCTCGCGGTGGACCTCGGCATGAACGTGGTGGACACCGCGGTGCTCTACGGTGGGGGAGCGAACGAGGAGCTCGTCGGTGCCGCCCTCGGCGGGCGCCGGGACGAGGTGTTCCTCTGCTCCAAGACCGGGCTGCGCGCCGCTTCCCTCGAGCCGCCCCGGACGGAGCGCTGCGGGCGACCGGACGAGGTGCGCCGTTCGGTCGAGGACAGCCTCCGCCGGCTGCGCACCGACGTGGTGGACCTGTACTACCTGCACCGCGTGGATCCCGACGTGCCCCTCGAGGAGACGTGGGGCGCGATGAGCGAGCTCGTCACCGCGGGCAAGGTGCGCCACGTGGGGCTCTCCGAGGTCAGCACGGAGCAGGCCGACCGGGCGCACGCGATCCACCCGGTCGCGGCCGTGCAATCGGAGTACTCCCTGTGGACCCGCAACCCCGACGGGTCGGGGCCCACCTCCGACGGCGACCCCTCCGGGGACGTCATCGGGTGGTGCGCCGAGCACGGGGCGGTGTTCGTCCCCTTCTCCCCGCTGGGCCGCGGCTACCTCACCGGCGCCCTCGCGGGCCGCGAGTTCTCCGACTCCGACTTCCGCTCGCGCAACCCCCGGTTCACGCCGGAGGCCATGTCCGCCAACGAGGGCGCCGTGCTCACACCCCTCCGCGAGGTCGCCCGCCGGCACGGGACCTCTCTTGCCGCGGTCGCGATCGCCTGGACCACGGTGCGGGGCGAGCACGTGCTGCCCATCCCCGGAACCACCGACCCCGGCCACCTGCGGGAGGACGCGGCGGCCGCGGAGCTGCGCCTGACGGCCGAGGACCTCGACCTGCTGGACGGCGTCGTCGCCGTCGGCGACCGGTACTGAGCGGCGCGGGCCGTGCGTGCGGTCGTGTGCGGGGCGGGCATCGCGGGACTCGCCCTGGCCGGATGCCTGGGCCGGCGGGGCTGGGACGTCGTGGTCCTGGAGCGGGCACCGCGCCCGCGGGAGCAGGGCTACATGATGGACTTCTTCGGCCCCGGCTGGGACGCCGCCGAGGAGATGGGCGTGCTGCCCGCGGTCCTGGAGCTCGGCTACACGGTGGACCGGCTCAGCTACGTGGACGACCGTGGCCGCGACCGGGCCGGGCTGCCGTTCGCCCGGTTCTCCCGGGCCCTCGACGGGCACCTCGTCAGCGTGATGCGCCCCGACCTCGAACGGGTGCTGCGCGAGCACGCCCGGGGCGTCGCCGAGCTCCGCTTCGGGCAGCACGTCGTCGGGGTCCGGCGGCGACCCGGCGGGGCGGGCGCGGTGCTCGACGACGGCACGGTGCTCGACGCGGACCTGGTCGTCGGCTCCGACGGGGTGCACTCGGCCGTGCGGCGCTCGGCGTTCGGGCCCGAGGAGCGCTTCCGCCGCTGGATGGGCCTGCACACGGCGGCGTACGTGTTCGAGGACCCGGAGGCCCGTCGGCAGGTCGGCAACCGCTTCTGCCTCACGGACAGCGTCGACCGGGCCATGGGCTTCTACGGGCTGCGCGACGGTCGCGTGGCCGCCTTCGCCGTGCACCGGACCACTGGGCCGTCCCTGCCGGCCGATCCCCGCGAGGCCCTGCGTCTCGTCCACGGCTCGCTCGGCTGGATCGTGCCCCGCGCCCTGGCGGCCTGCCCCGGCGCGGACCGGCTCTACTACGACCAGGTGGCGCAGGTCGAGGTGCCGCGGTGGAGCCGCGGCCGGGTCGTGCTGCTCGGGGACTCTGGCCAGGCGGTGTCCCTGCTGGGCGGCCAGGGTGCCTCGCTGGGGCTCGCCGGGGCGTGGCTGCTCGCCGAGCGGCTCGTCCGTGCGGCCTCGGTCGAGGAGGGGCTGGCGGGGTGGGAGCGGGTCTGGCGGCCGGTCGTGGCCGAGAAGCAGCGCGTCGCCCGCAGCGGGGCGCAGTGGTTCCTGCCGTCCTCCCGCGCGCGCCGCCGGGCGCGGCACCTGGCGCTGCGCCTGGCCGCCCTGCCCGGGCTCGACGCCGTGGTGACCCGGGGTCTCGTGGGGCGTGCCGGGGGCGACGTCCGGGCGCTGGCCGCGGCCTGAGCCGTCCGCCGCACGGGCCGGGGAAGTCCCGGGGACGCGGGGCCGGGCACGAGAAAGCCCCTCACCGGCGTCTCCGCTGGTGAGGGGCTCCTCGGTGGGGTGCGCCCGAAGGGATTCGAACCCCCAACCTTCTGATCCGTAGTCAGATGCTCTATCCGTTGAGCTACAGGCGCATCGGCGTCCCGGCGTCACCGCCGTTCAAGCCGGGTACAACTCTACATGTGGCCTCCGGCTGCGCAAAATCCGCCGGCGCCCCGCTCGGCACCCGGCACGGCGGGCCGCGGCGCGCGTAACCCTTCTGGGGCGGGGCGGGGACGGGGCGATAGGATGGGGCCACATCACAGTAGCGACCGGCCGCCCACCTCCACGCCGCTCACTGTGGGCCCGATGACACCGGGTCGAGTGTTCGACGACGAGCACCACCACGAGAGCCCCGGGCGGTCGGCGGACGGCCTCAACGAGGAGACATGTCAATGGCTGACAACCCCACTGCAACGACGGAGACCACCGGGCTGAACGAGGCTGTGAAGGGCGCCCTGGACAGCGCGCCCACCACCCACGCGCACCTCCTCTCGTGGGTGCGGGAGATGGCGGAGCTGACCCAGCCCGACCGCATCCACTGGGTCGACGGCTCGGAGGCCGAGTGGAAGCGGCTCACCGACGAGCTCGTGGACGCCGGCACCTTCGTCCGCCTGGACGGGGACAAGTTCCCCAACTCCTTCGCCGCGTTCTCCGACCCGGACGACGTCGCCCGGGTCGAGGAGCGGACCTTCATCTGCACCAAGACCGAGAGGGGCGCGGGTCCCACCAACAACTGGGAGGACCCGGCGGTGATGAAGGGCACCCTGCGCCAGAAGTTCCGCGGCGCCATGCGCGGGCGCACGATGTACGTCATCCCCTTCGTCATGGGCCACCTGGAGGCCTCCCGGCCCAGCTACGGCGTGGAGATCACCGACTCCGCCTACGTGGTGTGCTCCATGCGCATCATGGCGACCATCGGCACCCCCGTGCTGGAGAAGATGACCGAGCAGAACGGCTTCTTCGTCGAGTGCATGCACTCCCTGGGCGCCCCGCTGGCCCCGGGCGAGGAGGACGTGCCCTGGCCCTGCAATCCCGCCAAGTACATCGTCCACTTCCCCGAGGACCGTGCCATCTGGTCCTTCGGCTCCGGCTACGGGGGCAACGCCCTGCTCGGCAAGAAGTGCTACGCCCTGCGCATCGCCTCCGCCATCGCCCACGACGAGGGATGGCTGGCCGAGCACATGCTCATCCTCAAGATCACGAACCCCGAGGGAAGGAGCCGGTTCATCTCCGCGGCCTTCCCCTCCGCCTGCGGCAAGACCAACTTCGCGATGATCGAGCCCACCCTCGACGGCTGGAAGGCCGAGATGGTCGGCGACGACATCGCCTGGATCCGCTTCGGGAAGGACGGGCAGGCCCGGGTGACCAACCCGGAGGCCGGTCTGTTCGGCGTGGCACCGGGCACGGGCTGGCCCACCAACCCCAACGCCATGCGGGCCATCGCCCAGGGCAACACGATCTTCACCAACGTGGCGCTCACCGACGACGGCGGCGTCTGGTGGGAGGGCATGACGGACGAGACGCCGGAGCACCTGACGGACTGGAAGGGCCGCGACTGGACTCCGGAGGCCGGCCGTCCCGCCGCGCACCCGAACTCGCGCTTCTGCACCCCCATCAAGCAGGCCGACATCCTCGCCCCCGAGTACGACGACCCCGAGGGCGTGCCGCTGTCCGCGATCGTCTTCGGCGGACGCCGCAAGACCACGGTCCCGCTCGTGTCCCAGTCCTTCGGCTGGGAGCACGGGGTCTTCCAGGGCGCCACGCTGTCCTCGGAGACCACGGCCGCCGCGAAGGGCGCCGTCGGCGTCGTCCGCCGCGATCCCATGGCCATGCTCCCGTTCATCGGCTACAACGCCAACGACTACCTCGAGCACTGGGTCGAGGTCGGCGAGCGCATCGGCCAGGACGAGATGCCGAAGGTCTTCTACGTCAACTGGTTCCGCCGCACTTCGAGCGGGGGCTTCGCCTGGCCGGGCTTCGGCGAGAACTCCCGCGTGGTCAAGTGGATCTTCGACCGGCTCGAGGGCACGGCCGGGGGCCGGGAGACCCCGATCGGCACCGTGCCCAGCAAGGAGGACCTCGACCTCACGGGCCTGGACGTCTCCGACGACGAGCTCGAGGCCGCCCTCAAGGTCGACGTCGAGGAGTGGAAGGCCGAGCTGCCCAGCATCGACGAGTGGTTCCACCGGCTCGGCCACGTGCCCGAGCCCATCCTCGAGCAGCGCGCCGGCCTGGAGGACCGCCTGAACCAGGCGTGATCCCCGCCCCGGGACGCCGCGTCCCGGGGCCGGCGGCGGACGAGGGGTCTCCCGTGGGGAGGCCCCTCGTCCGTGTCCGGGGGCCACGTGGGACAATGGGGGTGCTCCCGCGGACGGCCGGGACGCGCGAGGTCTCGGAAGGAGCCGCCATGAGCGAGTGGAGGACCCGGCCGTGCGGCTGACTGCCTTCTCGGACATCGCCCTGCGCGTCCTGCTGCTGACGGGAGCCGTCCCCGAGGGGGAGAAGCTCACCACGCGCGCCATCGCCGAGGGCGTGGGCGCTCCCTACCACCACGTGACCAAGACCGTGGGCCGGCTGAGCGGGCTCGGTCTGCTCGCCTCGAGCCGCGGCCGCACCGGCGGGGTGTCGATCACCCCGGCGGGCCTGGACGCCACCGTGGGGTCGCTCCTGCGCGAGCTGGAGGCCGGCTCCGCGATGGTCGAGTGCGAGTCGGCCGGCGGGGACTGCCCCCTGGACCACGGCTGCCGGCTGCGGCGCGCCCTCGCGGACGCGCGGGAGGCCTTCTACGGCGCCCTCGACGACGTGCGCGTGCGAGACCTCCTGAGCGAGCAGCAGGTCGGCCCCGTGCTGGTGTCCATCGGGCTGCGCCCGCCCGGTCCGCCGGGCAGCGGAGCAGCGCCCGGAGCGCCGATTACTTAATACAGTATTTTAGATGCTAGTTTGGCGATGTCATCCACCGGCTCCCCAGGAGGCAACCGTGCTGTCCGACCAGTCCCGTCCCGTCATCGAGCAGACCATCGGCGTCGTCGCCGAGCGCATCCCGTTCATCACCCCCGAGTTCTACCGGTCCATGTTCGAGGCGCGCCCCGATCTGCTGGACGGCATGTTCAGCCGCTCCAACCAGAAGAACGGCACCCAGGCGCAGGCCCTCGCGGGCTCCATCGCGATGTTCGCCTCCTGGCTGCTGTCCCACCCCGAGGGCTACCCGGACGAGCTGCTCTCCCGCGTGGCGCACAAGCACACGTCCCTGGGCGTGCTGCCCGAGCACTACCCGATCGTCCACGAGCACCTGTTCGGCGCGATCGCCCGGGACCTCGGCGACGCCGCGACGCCCGAGGTCGTGGCCGCCTGGGACGAGGTGTACTGGCTGATGGCCGACGCCCTGATCAAGATCGAGGAGGGCCTCTACGCGGGGCAGGCCAACGCGGTGGTGTTCGCGCCGTTCCGGGTCGCGGCCAAGGAGCTGACCGGGACCACCACCACGGCGATCACCTTCGAGCCCGCCGACGACACCCCGATGACCCCCGCGGTGGCCGGCCAGTACGTGACCGTCCAGGTCCGGATGCCCGACGGCGTGGATCAGCCGCGGCAGTTCACGCTGGTGCCGGGGCCCGAGGGCACCCGTCGCATCGCCGTCCGCCTCGACGAGCGCGGCGAGGTCACCCCGGTGCTCTCCCACGACGTGCAGGTGGGCGACGTCCTGCGGGTCTCCAACCCCTACGGCGACGTGGTGCTCCCGGAGGGGGACGGGCCCCTCGTGCTGGCCTCCGCCGGCATCGGGGTCACGCCCATGCTCGCGTTCCTGGACCGGCTCGTCCGCCAGGAGTCGCAGCGCCAGGTCCTCGTCCTGCACGCCGACCGCTCGGCCGCGACCTGGCCGCTGCGCGAGCTGCACGAGATGCTGGTCGGCGAGCTGCCCCACGCCCGCCTGGAGACCTGGATGGAGACCCCGGGCGAGGGCGACCACCACGGGTTCATGGACCTCGACGCCGTGCGGGTGCCGGCCGACGCCCAGGTGGTGCTGTGCGGCCCGCTGCCCTTCATGAAGGCCGTCCGCTCCGCCGTGGTCGCCCAGGGCGTCCCGGGCCGCAACGTGGCCTACGAGATCCTGGGCCCGGACCAGTGGATGCTCCACGACGAGGCGCGCGAGACCGCCGCGGTCTGAGGCGCCCGCAGAGCACGGGGCCCCGCCGGGCAGCTCGTCCGGCGGGGCCCTGTGCGTGCCGGGGGCGTCAGGTGCGCACGATCTCCAGCACCCGGTCCCGGACCCGCTCCATCGTCTCCCGGTCCTTCGCCTCGACGTTGAGGCGCAGGAACGGTTCGGTGTTGGAGGGACGCAGGTTGAACCACCAGCCCTCGTCGGGGCGGCTGAGCGTGGTGCCGTCCAACTCCTCCACGGTCACGTCCCGGCCGGCCAGGGCGTCGACGACCCGCCGGACGGCGCCGGCCTTGTCCTCGACCGTGGAGTTGATCTCGCCGGACGCCGCGTACGGGTCGTACTGGTGCATCAGCTCGCTCAGCGGCCGGTCCTGCTCGCCCAGGGCGGCCAGGAGGTGCATCGCGGCGAGCATGCCGGTGTCCGCGTTGAAGAAGTCCTTGAAGTAGTAGTGGGCGGAGTGCTCGCCGCCGAACACGGCGCCCTCCTCGGCCATGACGGCCTTGATGAACGAGTGGCCCACCCGGGTGCGCACGGGACGGCCGCCGCGGGCGGTGACCAGCTCGGGGACGGCGCGCGACGTGATGAGGTTGTGGATGATCACCGGCTGCTCGACGCCCTCCGCCCGGGCGCGGGCGATCTCCCGCTCGGCGACCAGCGCGGTGACGGCGGACGGGGAGACGGTCCCACCCTGCTCGTCGACCACGAAGCAGCGGTCGGCGTCGCCGTCGAACGCGATGCCCAGGTCCGCGCCGTGCTCGCGCACGGCCCGCTGGAGGTCCACGAGGTTCTCGGGTTCGAGCGGGTTGGCGGGGTGGTTCGGGAACGTGCCGTCCAGCTCGAAGTACAGGGGCACGATCTCCAGCGGCAGCGCCTCCAGCACGGCGTCGCCCAGCACGGCGGGAGTGGTCAGCCCGGCCATCCCGTTGCCGGCGTCGACCACCACCTTGAGCGGCCGGGTCCCGGACAGGTCCACGAGGGAGCGCAGGTACTCCGCGTAGCCGGCCAGGACGTCCCGCTCGGTCACCGTGCCGGGGGCGGAGGCCTCCGGGACCGACCCCTCGTCGAGATAGCGCTGGGCGAGGTCGCGGATGTCGTAGAGGCCCGACTCGGAGGAGACCGGGACGGCCCCGGCCTTCGACATCTTCATGCCGTTGTACTCGGCGGGGTTGTGACTCGCCGTGAAGGTCACCCCGGCGGCGTCGAACGTCCCGGAACCGAAGTACAGCTCGTCGGTGGAGATCAGCCCGATCTTCACGACGTCCGCGCCGCGGCGGACCGCGCCCTCCGCGAAGGCGTCCACGAACTCCGGCGAGGAGGGGCGCATGTCCCCGCCCACGAGGACCGTCAGGCCGGCGAGGCCCAGGACGTCCACGAACGCGGCACCGCTGGCCCGGACCGTCTCCGCGGTGATGGACTCGCCCACGATGCCGCGGACGTCGTAGGCCTTGAACGAAGTTGAGAGATCGATAGTCACAAGGGGTGATCTTAGGCCACGGCCGCAGCCGAGCGCCGCCGGGCGCGGGCGGTCCTGTGGTTGGATGACGACCATGGTCGAGATCCTCCGCATGCGCAACCCCGTCCGGCACTATGCATGGGGCTCCCGCGAGGTGCTGGCCCGCCTCCAGGGCAGGCCCGTGCCGAGCCCCGAGCCCGAGGCCGAGCTGTGGGTCGGCGGGCACCCCGCCGCGCCGTCCGTCGTCGTGCGGGACGGCCGGGACGAGCCGCTGGAGGGTCTGCCGTTCCTGCTCAAGATCCTGGCGATCGACGCCCCGCTGTCCATCCAGGTCCACCCCTCGCCCGAGCAGGCGGAAGCGGGCTTCGAGCGCGAGCAGCGGGCGGGGATCCCGCTCGACGACCCGCGGCGCAATTACAAGGACCGCTCCGCCAAGCCCGAGACCGTGGTGGCGCTCACCGGCGTGGAGCTGCTCACGGGCGTGCAGCCGGCGGACCGGCTGCGCGCCACGGCCGAGCGGCTGGGGCTGGACTGGTTGCGCGAGGTCGCCGACGGCGGGCGCCCCGTCCTGCCGTCCGTGCTGACGATCGACGACGACGCCGCCGGAGCCGCCGTGGCGGCGACCGTCGCCGCGGCCCGCGCCGCGGACCCGGAGGACGCCGTGGCCGCGCTGGTCCGCCACGTGCACGACCGGCACCCCGGCGACCGCGGGCTGCTGGTCGCGGTGTGCATGAACCACGTCCGCCTCGCCCCCGGGCAGTCCCTGCACACCCCGGCCGGGCAGCTCCACGCGTACCTGTCCGGGACGGCGATCGAGGTGATGAGCTCGTCGGACAACGTCCTGCGTGCCGGGCTGACGGGCAAGCACGTGGACGTGGCCGAGCTGCTCGCCGTGCTGGCCGACGAGCAGGCGGACCCGGAGGTCGTCGAGCCCGCGCCCGACGAGCACGGCCGCCGCGTCTACCCCCTGTGGGACGAGCGGTTGTCGCTGACCTCCCACGAGCTCGTGCCGGGGCGGGTCGTCCCGGTCGAGCTGCGGGGCACCACGGTCCTGCTGAGCACGGGGGACCGGGTGCTGGTGCGCGCCGCGGACCGGGAGTGGGAGCTGGGCGGCGGGGAGTCGCTGCTGCACCGGGGCGGTGCCGGCGCCGTGGAGCTCTCCGGCGACGCCCGCGTGTTCACGGTCTCCTGCCGCTGAGCCGCGCCCGGTGCACGGTGCGGCTCAGGGGCTGGTCAGCTCCGTGCGCACCTCGATGAGCGTCGGGCCCTCGGCCGCGAGGCCCTGCCGCACCAGCTCGGCGAGCTCCGCGGCCGTGTCCGCGGCGTGCGCGGGCACCCCGTAGCCCCGCGCGAGGCTCAGGAAGTCGATGCCCGGCACGTCCAGCCCCGGGACGTCCCCCGTGCCGAGCATGCCCGCGAACCAGCGCAGCGCGCCGTAGGTGCCGTTCTTGAGGATCAGGAACACCACCGGGACCCGGTACTGCGCCGCGCTCCACAGGGCGGTGATCCCGTAGTTGGCCGAGCCGTCGCCGACCACCCCGATCACGGGCCGGTCAGGCCACGCCATCTTCACCCCGACCGCGGCGGGCAGCCCGAAGCCCAGTCCGCCGGAGGCCGGCCAGAAGTAGGAGCCTGGCTCCCGCAGGTCCATGTGCCGCCAGAAGTCCCCGTTGGTCGAGGTCGACTCCACGACGTAGGCGGTGTCCGCGGGCGCGGTCTCGCGCAGCACCTCGAACACGGCGCTCGGCGGGAAGACGCCGTCCACGGGTCCGCGGGCGGGCGGCGGCACCGTCCAGTCCACCGGGGAGGCCGGCGTCGTGCCGCCGCGCCGCTCGCGGAGGGCGTCCACCAGGGCCGCGGCGGTCGCCGCGAGACCGGCCACGAAGGAGGTCCCGAACGGCGCCCGGGCGGCCTCCTCCGGGTCCTCCGTGACGTGCAGCAGCTGCGTGCCCTCGGCCAGGTACCGGCCGGGCTCGTACTGGTGGTAGCGGAAGACGGGGGCCCCGAGCACCAGGACCACGTCGTTGTCCTCGAGCGCGGCGTGCACGCCCCGCTCCGAGGGGGTGAGGACCCCGCGGAACTGGGGGTGCTGGTTGGGGAACGGCAGCCGGTAGGGGGACGGCGCCACCCACACGTCGGCGCCCAGCAGCTCGGCGAGCTCACGGCCGACCGCGTTCGCCGCCACGGCGTCCACCTCGGAGCCCAGCACCAGCGCGGGGCGGCGGGCGCCGGCCAGCAGGCCGGCGATCTCCCCGACGTGCTCGGGGGCCAGGCGCAGGCCCTCGACCACCCGGCGGGGCAGCAGGTAGTCGTCGTTCTCGGCGGACTCCCGGTCCCAGTCGTCGTAGGGGACCGAGACGTAGGTGGGACCGCGGGAGCCGGTGGTGGCCTCCCACAGCGCCTGGTCGAGCATGCGGGGGACGTCCTGGGCGGACAGCGGCTCGCCCGCCCACTTCGTGAGCGGGGAGGTCAGGTCGGGGGCCGCCACGTTGGCCAGCATGGGCTCCGCGCCGATGGTGGCGCGCACCTGCTGGCCGGCCGTGAGCACGAGGGGGGTGTGCGAGCTGGCGGCGTTGGTCAGCGCGCCCATGGCGTTGCCCGTGCCCGAGGCCGAGTGCAGGTTCACGAGCACCGGCCGGCCCGTGGCCTGCGCGTAGCCGTCGGCCATGCCGACGACCACGCCCTCGTGCAGCCCCAGGACGTAGCGGACGTCCGGGGGCAGGTCCCGCAGGAAGGGCAACTCGTTGGAGCCCGGATTGCCGAACACGGTGTCGAGGCCGCGGGCCTGCATCCAGCGGTGGGTCCTGGCACGGATGGTGGTCACGCTGCGCTCCAATCGGGACGCGGCACCGGCGTGCCGCCTCACCGTGAGAGTAGAAGGAGACCGGGGGTGCGGCCAGTCGATGTTTTCTATCCCCTCATAGACGGCGACGATGCCGGGGCTCGGGATGCAGCGGCGCGGACGGGTCCGGCGAGACGGACGTTCGCAGCGTGTCCCCGATCAGCTGCGTGAACCACCGCTGCGCGGGCCGCTGGTGGCCGGCCTCGCGGGTGTAGACGGCCAGCTGCAGGGCCGGCATCTCGACCGGGTGCGGAAAGACCCGGATCCCGGACGCCTCCTCGAGCGTCTCGGCGAGGAACCGCGGCAGCACCGCCAGGCAGTCGGTGCGCTCCACGACGGACACCAGGCCCGCGAAGTGGGACAGCCGCAGGGCCGTGCTGCCCGGGGCGCCCGCCCGCTCCGCCGCGACCTCGGCGAGCTCGTGGCCCATCGACGGGGCGAGGCGGATCCGCGGCTCCTCCGCGAACTGCTCGAGCGTGAGCTGTTCCCGGACGCGAGGGTGGCCGCGGGCGGCGATCACCACGTACTCGTCCGTGCCGATGACCGTCCGGACGATGTCGGGTCCGCCGATGTAGGGGGCGCAGATCGCGGCGTCCACCCGGTTGCGCAGCAGGTCGTCCGGGACGCGCTCCACGTCCAGGGGCAGCACGGTCAGCTCCACGCCGGGCGCCTGCTCCCGCAGTGCCACCATGACGGACGGCAGGAACGCCAGCTCGCCGAGATCGGTCAGGGCGAGGGTGAAGTGCTCGCGCGCGGTCTCCGGGTCGAAGAGGCCGCCGGAGGAGACGGCCGCGGTCACTTGGGCGATCCCCGCCTTGACCTGGGGGAAGATGCTCTCCGCGAACGGGGTGGGGCTCAGGCCCCGGCCCTCCCGGACGAACAGCTGGTCGTTGCACTGCCGGCGCAGGTTCTTCAGCGCGTGGCTCACCGTGGGCTGGGTCAGGTGCAGCTCGGCGGCGGCCCCCGTGACGCTGCCCTGCTCGTAGACCGTGCAGAACACGCGCATCAGGTTCAGGTCCAGTTCCACGGGGACACTCCTCGGTCAGCAAGTCATAGACGTCATGTATTGGTCCATCGACAACATGCACTGGTTTGTGAATGCTACGCCACTAGAGTGATCCCTATCACGGCCGGCGTCCACCGGTCCGCCCAGCACGGTGCGGGGCGGCGGAGCCGGCACCGACCACGGAACTTCACCACGGAACTTCACCACGGAACTTCACCACGAACACCACAGGGGAGGCATGATGCGGCGTCCGCTCATGAGCTTGGGAGCAGCAGGATCCGTACTGGCGCTGGCCGCGTGCGGCGGCGACGGCGGCGGTGGCGCCGAGGGAGAGATGCAGGACGTCACTGTCGGCGTCATCCCCATCGTCGACACGGCCGCCATCTGGCTGGGCAAGGAGCAGGGCTTCTTCGAGGAGGAGGGAATCAACCTCGACATCCAGACCACCAGCGGCGGGGCAGCCGCCGTTCCGGGCGTGGTCAGCGGGGACTTCGACTTCGCCTTCGGCAACACCCTCTCCGTGATGGTCGCCCAGGACGAGGGGCTCGACATCCGTTTCGTCACCAACGGCACGACGACCTCCGGCAACACCGAGCGCGACTTCAGCGCCGTCGTCGTTCCCGCCGACTCGGACATCCAGGGCCCGGAGGACCTGGCCGGCAAGACCGTGTCGGTGAACAACCTCAACAACATCGGTGACACGACGATCCGCCACGTCGTGGAGCAGGCCGGCGGCGACCCCGACTCCATCGAGTTCGTGGAGGTCGGCTTCCCGGACGCCCCGGCGGCCCTCGACCGCGGCCAGGTGGACGCGGCCTGGATCCTGGACCCGTTCCTCACCCAGGTCCTCGACGAGGGCGCCCGCGCGGTGTCCTACAACTTCGTGGAGTTCGACCCGGAGCTCGACATCGCCGGCTACTTCACGACCGCGCAGAAGCTCGAGGAGGACCCGGAGCTCGTCGAGAGCTTCCAGAACGCCATGAACAAGTCCCTCGAGTACGCAGACGAGAACCCGGACGAGGTCCGTGAGATCGTCGGCACCTACACGGAGATCAGCGACGAGCTGCGCGAGAAGATGGCCCTGCCGCGCTTCCGCACCGAGTTCGACCGGGAGTCGCTGCAGAAGCTGGGCAGCGCGGCCGTGGAGTACGGCTCGCTGGACAACGAGCCCGACCTGGACAAGCTCCTGCCGTAGCGCGGGAGCACGGATCGACAGGAGGAGGGACCACCACATGGCAAGAACCCGCGCCGGCCGGTCCTGGGGGCCCGGTGTCCTGGGTGTGCTGGGGATCCTCGGATTCCTGCTCACCTGGGAGCTGCTGCCCCTGACCGGCATCGTCAACCCCCGGTACCTGCCCCCGGCCAGCGAGGTCCTGCTGGAGCTCGGGGAGCAGCTCGGGTCGGCGGGCTTCTGGCTCGCCGTCTGGCAGACCGTCCGGGCCTGGTTCCTCGGGCTGCTCATCGCCTCGGTCGCCGCGATCGTCCTGGGTCTGGTCATCGGCAGCAGCACGTTCCTGCGCCGGGCCACCCACAGCACGATCGAGTTCCTCCGGCCCATCCCCTCGGTCGCGCTCATCCCGCTGGCCGTGCTGCTGTTCGGGGTGCAGCTCGAGTCCACCCTGCTGCTGGTGGTGTACGCGTCCTTCTGGCAGATCCTCATCCAGGTCCTCTACGGGGTCGGGGACGTCGACACCGTGGCGCAGGACACGGCCAAGAGCTACGGGCTCGGAACGCTGGCCCGGATCCGGTACGTCACCTGGCCCACGTCCCTGCCCTACGTGATCACCGGGCTCCGGCTCGGGGCGGCCGTGGCCCTGATCCTGGCGGTGACCGCCCAGCTCGTGATCGGCACCCCCGGACTGGGCCGGGAGATCTCACTGGCCCAGTCCGGCGGCGCCGTCACGGCCATGTACGCGTTCATCGTCACGGCCGGACTGCTGGGCGTGCTCATCAACCTGGCGATGCGGGCGCTCGAGCGCCGGGCGCTGTCCTGGCACTCGTCCGTCCGTGGAGAGGTGGCGGTGTGAGACTCCTCAAGACCCTGGGCTACACCCTCGCGCTGCCCGTCCTGCTGATCCTCGTCTGGTGGGTCTACACCCTGGTGGAGACCAGCTTCTACGTCCCGGAGCCGGGCGAGTTCGCCACGACGTTCGTGGACGTCTGGTTCGGCGAGCGGTTCTTCGACGACGTGCTGCCGAGCATCGGCCGGCTCCTGGTCGGACTGGCGCTGTCCATCCTGCTCGGCGTGGTCGCCGGGCTCGTGATCGGCTCGGTGCGCTGGCTGCGGAACCTGCTGGAGCCCGTGCTCGAGTTCTTCCGGGCGATCCCGCCGCCGGTGCTGGTGCCCGTGCTGATGCTGCTCATCGGCGTCAACGACCAGATGAAGGTCGTGGTGATCGTGCTGGGGTCCGTGTGGCCCGTCCTGCTGAACACCATCGAGGGCGTGCGCTCGGTCGACTCCGTCATGAACGAGACGGCGCGCTCGTACGGGATCCACGGGTGGTCGAGGATCGTCCACCTGGTGATCCCCGCCGCCAGCCCGCAGATGATGGCCGGCATCCGGCAGGCCCTGTCGATCGGGCTGATCCTGATGGTGATCTCGGAGATGTTCGCCTCGTCCTCGGGGCTCGGTTTCACCATCGTGCAGTTCCAACGGTCGTTCGCCATCCCCGAGATGTGGAGCGGCATCGCCGTCCTGGGTCTCATCGGAGTGGTGCTGGCGTTCGTCTTCCAACGTGTTGAACGCAAGGTCCTCGCCTGGTACCGGGGCCTGAAAGAGGTGGAGAATGCAGGCTGAATCAGGAAGCTCGGCAGTGGACGGCGGCGCGGCCGCTCCCCGGACCGGCACGGACGAGACCGCCACGGGGGTCTCGGACGACGGCGCCGGGCGCACCGGAGGGAAGGACGTGCTGCTGTCCGTGCGCGGGCTGCAGAAGATCTACCAGAGCGAGCACGGGGACGTGGAGGCCGTCCGCAACCTCACGTTCGACCTCGACCGCGGCGAGCTGGCGTGCCTCGTGGGGCCCTCGGGCTCCGGCAAGACCACGCTGCTCAAGTGCATCTCGGGGCTCATGGCGCCGACCTCGGGCGAGGTGCTGCTGGGCGGGGAGCAGGTGACAGGCCCGCCCAAGGACATGGCCGTGGTCTTCCAGGAGTACGGGCGCAGCCTCTTCCCGTGGATGACGGTCCGCGAGAACGTGGAGCTGCCCCTCAAGAACGCGAAGCTGGCCCGGGACGAGCGGAACCGGCTCGTGGAGGAGGCGATCGCCGCGGTCGACCTGCGCGGGGCGGACAAGAAGTACCCGTGGCAGCTCTCGGGCGGCATGCAGCAGCGTGTCGCGATCGCCCGGGCGGTCGCCTACCAGCCGAAGATCCTGCTCATGGACGAGCCCTTCGCCGCGGTGGACGCCCAGACCCGCGCCGACCTCGAGGACCTCATCCGTGACGTGTGGCACCGGATGGGCGTGACCGTGCTGTTCGTGACCCACGACATCGACGAGTCCGTCTACCTCGGCGAGCGCGTCATCATCCTCTCGAGCTCGCCCACGGTGGTCCAGGAGGACCTCCCGATCGACCTGCCCGACGACCGCGACCAGCTCACCACCCGCGGCATGCCGCGGTTCACCGAGCTGCGCGGCCACGTCTACGAGGAGATCCAGCGCGCCAAGCGGGAGGCGGGCACGAGGGCCTGAGCCCCCGCCCCCTGGCCCGTCCCGGGGTGCGGGGCCGGTGCGCCCACTACACTGGGCCCACCGGCCCCGGAGTGCCCGGGTCCGTTTCCCACGGGAGGCACGCCATGAGCACCACTCCGTCCGAGGGCCTGCGTGGCACCACCGCGCCGTGCCCGCGCTGCGGCGCCACCGGGTTCGAGCTGGTCTACGTGCAGATCATGCCCGACGACTGGGACCAGGCGCGCGACGTCGAGCTGGCGTCACCGTCGATGATGCTGCCCGACGGGCGCGCCCCCGAGTTCTCCTGCCAGAACGGGCAGTGCCGCCACCTCTGGTGAGCCCCAGGGGTCTCAGGGGAGGGGCTCGGCCGGGCCGGCGGGGTACCCGTGGTCGGTCGCGTAGGCGCCGAGCACCTCCTCGGTGCTCTCGCCCGAGCCGTGGAACTCGGTGCGCAGGTGCTGGCCGAAGTCGGCCACGGCCGAGGAGAGCATCTCGCCGCTGAGCCGGACCTCCTCGGCGGGAGCCTGCCCGGCACGGGCGGCGATCTCCATGGCGTAGGGCAGGGAGACGGCCAGCGCGGCGTCCTCCTTGACCTCGCGGAAGTAGTAGGACTCCGCGTTCTGCACGAGCGCCACGTGCACGTCCACGATGTCCGCCGTGAGCTGGTCCAGGGTCCGGCTCGCACCGGCGCGGTCGAGGAACGCGACGCGATCCGCGTAGCCGATCGACTGCAGAGCCCGCAGCCGCACCGCGAGGGCGCGTCGCCGTGCCAGGGCGGGGTAGATCTGGGTGAACCAGGACAGCGTCGCGGTCAGCAGCGCGAACCCGATGAGGGCCTCGATGGGCGAGACGAAGCGCAACCACGCCCCGGTGGGGACGACGTCCCCGAACCCGAGCGTCCCCAGGGTCACGAGCGAGATGTAGAGCGCCTCCGCGAAGTCGTCGTAGTTCTCGGGGTTCATGCCCTCTGCGTAGTAGAAGCCCCCGGGGACGTAGGGGTAGTACACCAGGGCCCATCCGAACGCCTGGAGCATGCCCCACAGCACGATGACGATCACCACACCGAGCGGCCCCGCCAGGGAGCCCCAGCGGTGGTTCGTGCTGCGGGAGAGCCTCCACACCAGCCGCAGCACCCAGAAGCTGATCGTGCCGCGGCCGCTGGGGTAGAGCAGTCCGCGGAACACGTCGTAGAGCCCGAAGCCCACGAGGCCGAAGCCGAGCACCGTGAACACGGCGTCCATGGATCTCCTCCCAGAAGCGCGGCCGGACCTCGCGGCCGGCTCGTCGATCGCCCCAGGATACCGGCGCGGCGCCGGTGCCCCCGGGCCGGACCGGTAGCGTGGTCGCCATGGACTCCAGCACCCTCGTGAACGTCCTCCTGGTCCTGCTGTTCGTGGGGGTCGGGGGTGTCTTCGCGGGCACCGAGATGGCGATCGTGAGCCTGCGGGAGAGCCAGGTCAGGAGGATCGAGCGCTCGGGCCGGAAGGGTGCCCGGACCGCCGTCCTCGTCCGCGACCCCAACCTCTTCCTCTCGGCGGTGCAGATCGGCGTGACGGTGGCCGGGTTCTTCTCCTCCGCCTACGGCGCCTCGACGCTCGCCCCGGACGTGGCCCCGCTGCTCGAGCGGGCCGGGCTGTCCACCGCAGCCGCGGGGACCACGGCGCTGATCGGCATGACCCTGGTCATCGCCTACCTCTCCCTCGTCCTGGGGGAGCTCGTGCCCAAACGGCTGGCCATGCAGCACTCGGTGGGCTTCACGAAAGTGCTGGCACCGCCGCTCAACCTCTTCGCCAAGCTCATGCGTCCCGTCATCTGGCTGCTGTCCGTGTCCACGAACCTCGTGGTGCGGCTCGTGGGCGGTGATCCGCACGCCGCCGCCGACGAGGTCTCGGCGGAGGAGGTCCGTGAGATGGTCGGGGACACCCAGGGCATCGGCCCCGTCTCCCGATCGATCCTCACGGACGTCTTCGAGGCGGGCGAGCGCCGGCTGGCCGAGGTGATGCGCCCCCGCCCCGACGTCCACTTCCTGGACGGCACCCTGCCCGTCACGGAGGCGTACCGCACGGCGCTGAGCCTGCCGCACTCCCGCTACCCCGTTCTCGGCAAGAGCGTGGACGACGTCCTGGGCTTCGTGCACATCCGGGACCTCGTGGTCGCGGACGAGGACGGGGACGGGGTCATCGAGGCCCCGCCCCGGACGCTGCGGGACGTGGTGCGGCCCATCCCGTTCCTGCCGGAGACCAACCACGTGCTGCGCACCCTGCACGCCATGCGCCAGGGCGGGCACCACATCGCGCTCGTGGTCGACGAGTACGGCGGGACGGCGGGGATCGTGACCTTCGAGGACCTCGTGGAGGAGCTCGTGGGCGAGATCTACGACGAGTTCGACGCCGAGGAGCGGGAGCACGAGGACACGGTGCTGCGCCAGGGCGGGGCCGTCCTCGTGGACGGCGGGCTGATCATCCAGGAGGTCCCGGCGGAGGCCGGGCTCGTCATTCCCGAGGGCCACTACGAGACCGTGGGCGGGTTCGTGATGGACCGGCTGGGGCGCGTGGCGCTGCCGGGGGACCTCGTCGAGGTGGACGGCTGCCGGCTCGAGGTCCTGTCCGTGGACCGCAGCCGCGTGGAGCGGGTGCGGATCACCAGGGCACCGCAGGACGCGGCGGGGGACGGCCGGCCCGGCTCCTGACCGGGACCACCGGCGCCCGGTCCGCCGCCGAGGAGGACCGGGCCGAGGGACGGATCGGGGACAGTGCGGCGTCAGCGCCCCGGAAGGCCTCGGCCGGCCACCGCGCCCCCACTACAACCGCAATTTGCTTCCATTCTGTGGCACCTGTGTTCACATAATGAGTGCGCAGGCGGTTCCGGGCGCTCGCCCGGTGTACTGTGATGTGCGACCCACGGCTCGTCGTGCCCCTTCCGCGCCCCGGCCCGGACCGGTCCCCGGGGACGGTCGGCGCCGTGGCGTCCTGTCCCGCCTTCCGCAAGGAGACCCCATGAGCACCGCGTCCGAGTCCTACCTGGTGGGCCTGATCGGCGACGGCATCACCCGCAGCCTCACCCCGCCGATGCACGAGACCGAGGCCCGGAACCACGGGCTGCACTACCTGTACCGCCCGGTGGACCTCGAGGTGATCGGCCGCCCGGGCGAGGACGTGGGGGAGCTGCTGCGAGCCGGTCGTGACCTCGGGTTCAACGCCTTCAACATCACGCACCCGTGCAAGCAGCTGGTCCTGGCCCACCTCGACGAGGTCGCCCCGGACGCGGCCGCGCTGCGGGCCGTCAACACGGTGGTGATCCGCGACGGGCGGTTCATCGGCCACAACACCGACGTGTCCGGCTTCGCCGCGGGATTCCGCGCGGTGCTCCCCGGCGCGGCGAAGGACCGCGTGGTCCAGGTCGGCACCGGAGGCGCCGGCTCCGCCGTGGCCTCCGCCCTGCTGAGCGCCGGTGTGCGGGCCCTCCACCTGTTCGACGTGGACCCCGCCCGGGCGGCCGAGCGGGCCGCGGCCATGGCCGCGCTGTTCCCCGGGCAGCAGGTCGAGGCGGCCACCGCCGAGACCCTGCCGGACCTGGTGCGCGCGGCCGACGGCGTGGTCAACGCCACCCCGGTGGGCATGCACCACCACCCCGGCACACCGGTGGAGACGGACCTGCTGGAGACCCGGCAGTGGGTGGCGGACGTCGTCTACCTGCCCGTGGAGACCGATCTGATCGCCGCGGCACGGGCCAAGGGGTGCCAGGTACTCGACGGCGGCCACATGGCCGTCGGCCAGGCGGTGGACGCGTTCCGTCTCATCACCGGCGTGGAGCCGGATCGGGCCCGGATGCGCGCCCGATTCCTCCGCCTCGTCGCCGATCAGCGGAGCTGAGCGCGCTCCTCGGTCCTGTGGTCCCGGGACGGCCCCGTGCCCACGGGGGTCATCCCGCCCCGGTGGGCGGGGTCACTGCCGCTCCTGCCGGGGCACGGCAGCGAGGTGCTCGGGCTGCACCGGGGCGCGGTCGGTGGGGTGGTCGGGGTGCTCGGCCAGCCACTTCTTGATGTAGGGGCAGACCGGGACCACGGGCAGTCCGGCGGCGGTGGTGTCGTCCAGGGCTTCCCGGGCCAGTGCCGAGCCCAGCCCCTGGCCGCCGTAGGCCTCGTCCACGGTGGTGTGGTAGAAGATCCGCTGCGGCCCCTCCGGGCCCTCGAAGGGCATCCAGTGGGCGGTGCCGATGACGGTCCCCCCGTCGAGGAGCTCGTAGCGGTGCCGGTCGGGGTTGTTGCGCACGGTGATCGTGGAGGTCTCGGCCACGGTGGTCTCCTGGGGTCGGGGTCAGCCGCGGGGGCGCAGCTGGACGGTGGGCAGGGCCGGGGCCGGCAGCGGGGCCGGCTGCCCGTCGGGGTAGGGCCCGAAGCGCGGGTACGGGGCCCCGTCGGGGTAGCTCCCACCGGCCGGGGCGGGGCCCGGCTCGGCGTCGATCTCCGCCTGCCAGGCCGCGCGGTAGGCCATGACCTCCTCGTGGCTGCGGCCGATGAAGTTCCACCACATCACGATCTGCTCGCCCAGCGGCTCCCCGCCGATGAGCAGCAGCCGGACCGGGTTCAGCCCGGCCTCGAGCACCACGGATCCCTGCCCGGTCGGGAGGTAGGCGAGGTGGTCCACCGGAACGGGCGCGCCGTTGAGGCTCAGGTCCCCGGCGTCGAGCAGCACCCCGTGCTCGAAGGACGGGTCCAGCTCCAGCTCCAGCCGGGCCCCGGCCTCCAGGGTCGCCTCGGCGGCCAGCAGCGGCGGGGAGTGGGTCTCCACCGGCGAGGTGTCCCCGCCCAGGGAGCCCAGGTGGACGCGCAGCTCGGTGCCCTCGCCCAGCACGGGATCGGGGGCGTGGTGCTCGAAGGCCGGGGGCATGTGCCGGGTGGCCTCGGGCAGGGCGTACCACAGCTGCACCCCGTGCAGGGTGGTGGTGCCGGGGGTGGAGAACTCCTGGTGGGAGATCCCGCGCCCGGCGATCATGAGGTTGACCTCCCCGGGCTTGACGATCGCGTCGTAGCCGGCGGAGTCGCGGTGGGCGATCCCGCCGGTGAACAGCAGGCTCACCGTGGCCAGGCCGGTGTGCGGGTGCCGGGCCACGGTCATGCCCCCGGACTCCGAGACCAGGTCGGGGCCGTAGTGGTCCACGAAGCACCAGGCCCCGATCAGGGACCGCCGGCGCTGGGGCAGGGTGCGCCGGACGGTCATCGCCCGCGGTCCGCCCAGGGGCACCTCGCGCGGGGGCAGCAGGGCTGCCCCGGCCCCGGCGGCCTCGGCGCACAGCAGCTCCTGCGGGTCCACGTCCAGGTTGGTCATGCCGTGCCTCCCGCGACGGCCGACGGGGTGCGCGACGGCTCCGGTGCCTGCTCCTCGGGTGCTTCCTTCTCCGGTGCCTCCTTCTGCGCAGCGGCCGCCCGGGGGCGGACCCGGTGCCGGGAGAGGACCGAGACCTGGTTGAAGGCGTTGATCGTCACCGCCGTCCACTGCAGCGCGGAGTACTGCTCGTCGGTCAGCTCCGCCCGGGCCACCGCCAGTTCCGCCAGCCGGGTCTCCTCGTCGGTCAGGACGGCCACGGCCTCCCCGATGGCCAGTGCGGCCCGTTCCAGGTCGTCGAACAGGTCCGTCTCCCGCCAGGCGGGGAGCACCGCCAGCTTCTGCGCGCTCACCCCGGCCTCCACGGCGTAGCCGGTGTGCAGGTCCAGGCAGAAGGCGCATTTGTTGAGCTGGGAGACCCGGATGTTGAGCAGCTCCACCAGCGCCCGGGACAGCCCGGCGTCCTCGGCCGCGGCGGCGACCTTCCGGGACAGGCCGTTGAGCGCCCGCCAGCTGCCGGGGTCGGCCTTGTCGAGGTAGAAGTGGTCGCTGGCGGTCATCGAGTCTCCTCACGGTCGTCGGGGGTCCGCTCGTCCGAGCTCTGCGGCCCCGCCCTGCTCCCAGCAGATACCCCCGGCGGAGGCCCGTCAAGTGCGGCCCCGCCGTGCCGGCGGGAGGAGCCCCGCAGGACAGGCGCAGGCGATGATCCGCTGTCCAGCGTCGCTGGTGAGGCGCCTCCTGGAGGTGTCCGACAGGGTCGGGGCAGCAGGCTCCGGCGCGGAGGTCGTCCCGACGGCGGCCCCGGACGCCGTCCTGCGGGGGGTCGGGGGCTCCCGCCGTGCCCGGGAGCGTGGCCGGACGTGCCACGGCGTCCGGCGCGCGGGACAATGGAGGTGACCGAGCAGGGGAACCGGAGCGACGAGAGGACGGTACGGCCATGGACGACGAGATCCGGCTGAGCGGGGCCGACCACCCGCACGTGCAGATCCCGCGGCTCGGGGAGCTCGATGCGATCTGGGCCCGGCGGATCGTCCTCGCCCTCGTGGCGAGCCTGGTCGCCGGACTGCTGGGAGGCATCGCGGCCACGTTCCTGCTGGGCGACCGGGGGCTGCTCAGCCCCGCCCAGTGGGGGCTCGTGGTGGGTGGTGCCGCTCTGCTGCTGAGCGGCATCATCCTCTCGCTCACCCGTGCGGACGACGCTCCCCGCAACGACCTCATGGACGCCCGCGCACGGGCGAGCAAGGGGCTGCGGACCTCGGTGCGCCGCGCCGCCGTCCCCAAGGACCCGGCCCTGCGGGAGATGCAGGACTACATGGCGGTCGAGATGGTGCAGTACGCCTGGCCGATCCTGCTCACCGTCCCCGGCATGGCGCTGGTCGTGTGGGCGATCTTCGTGCCCGTCCCGGCCGTGCTGGTGGCGCTGCTGCTCGTGCTGGTGTGGGCGGTGGTCCGGGTCAACGGGACCGTGGTGGGCCGGCGCTACTACAAGCTGCGGGGCCTCCTCTGAGGCGACGGCAGAGCACGGTGCGGCACAGCACGGAGCAGCACGGCAGGGAACGGCACGGCAGGGAACGGCACGGCCGGTGCGGCGGAACCGGTCCGGCGGGGCGTCAGCGCCGCGGGAGGCGGACGAGCTCCACATCGGTGAGCCGCCCGCCCTCGGCGACGGCCGACAGATAGGTGCAGTGCGGCTGGCGCCGCCGGTCCGTGGGGGAGCCGGGGTTGAGCAGCCGCAGTCCCGCCGGGGTGGTGCTGTCCCACGGGATGTGGCTGTGGCCGAAGACCAGGACGTCGAGGCCCGGGAACTCCCGGTCCATGCGGGCCTCCCGTCCGGCGGCGGCACCGGTCTCGTGGACCATGCCGAAGCGCACGCCCCCGAGCGTCTCGCGGGCCACCTCGGGCAGCCGCTCGCGCAGGTCCGGACCGTCGTTGTTGCCCCACACCCCCACCAGGCGCGCGGCCCGCTCCCCGAGCCGGTCGAAGGTCGCGAGGTCGATCCAGTCGCCCGCGTGCAGCACCACCTCGGCGTCGTCGACGGCCCGCCACACCTCGGCCGGGAGGTCGCGGGCGCGCTTGGGGACGTGCGTGTCGGCGAGCAGGAGGAGTCGGACCACGGGCTCACCCTCGCACAGGGACCGGCCTGCTGTCGCGGCGGATCCGGTCCAGGCCCCGCGCGCCCAGCCAGACGAGGCCGAAGAGGACGATCACGGCCATGCCGAGGAAGTTGAGGTCGATCGCTCCCACGAGAGCGAGCGCGCCCCCGGTCGGCCGCACGAGCTCGGCGAGCACGGACAGCAGGCTCGTCCCGCCGATCACGAAGGCGATGACGACCGAGACCGTGGTCACCGTGACGTTGTAGTTCAGCTTGCGGCGGGCGTCGACCGAGGCCCAGCCGTAGACCCGGTGCATCAGGATGCCGTCGGCGCTGTCGAACAGCGTCATGCCGGCGGTGAAGAGGACGGGCAGCACGAGCACCGCGTACCGCGGCAGCTCGGGGGCGAGCCCGCCCGCCATGACGAACAGCCCGATCGAGGCGGCCGTGTCGAGACCGAGACCGAAGAGGAAGCCGACGGGGTACATCCTGGCCGGGCGGTCCACCGCACGGGTCACGGGGTGCAGCACGCGGTGCAGCACGCCCCGGTCGGCGAGGTGGGCGTCCAGCTCGGCGGGGTCCAGGGCGCCGGTGCGCGCCGCGCGGCGGGCCCGGCGCAGCCGGAGCAGCACGGCGAGGTTGAGGACGCCTGCGGTGACGAGGAACAGCCCGGACACGGTGCCGCCCCAGATCCCGGCGGCGTGGCGCAGCCCGGAGCCCTCGTCCGCGAGGCCGCCGGCGAAGGCCTCCAGACCGAGGGTCAGCAGCAGCACGGAGACGAGGACCACCGAGGAGTGGCCCAGGGCGAACCAGAAGCCGGTGGCCGCGGACTCCCGGCCGCGCGCCATGAGCGAGCGCGTCGCGTTGTCGATCGCGGCGATGTGGTCGGCGTCGAAGGCGTGCCGGACGCCCAGGGCGTAGGCGCTGAGGGCGAGGCCCACGAACAGTCCCGTGCCGCCCTGGGGCGTGTCGGTGCCCAGGACGAGGGCGAGCAGCGAGCCCCAGCCCACGAGGTGCAGGAGGACGACCGCGGCGCCGATCACGGTGACGCTGCGCCGCCCGGCGGCGGACGGGGGGACGGTGCGGGAGGTGCTCACGGCGGGCCTTTCGCTGGAACGGGCGGGCTGCGGGGAGGGGTCGCGGGG
>NZ_JBISWK010000138.1:0-31520 GCF_044462205.1 Kocuria rhizosphaericola
CCCGGCCCCGCGTCGGCGTCAGCCCGCGAGCGGGACGCCGGCCTCCTTGGCCTCGGCGAACAGGGCGTCGACGTGGACCGCGTCCCTGCCCGCCCGCTCGAGCAGGCTGGCGGCCACGCCCGAGCGGTAGCCGGAGCCGCAGTGCACCCACAGCCGGCCCGCGGGGACCTCGTCCATCCGGGTCAGCAGCTCGTGCAGCGGGATGTTGACCGCGCCGGGGAGGTGCGATTCCTCGTACTCGTCCACCCGGCGGACGTCCAGGACGGTCTCGTCCTCGGGCCGCTCCTCGAGCATGCCCTTCCAGTCGACGCGCGGGTAGGAGGAGAGCGTCGCCCCGGGGGCGAGCTGCGCCGGGTCCTCGCCCAGCGCCGCGTCGGGGGAGTCGATGCCGATGCGGGACAGGTCCCGGATCGCGTTCTCGACGTCCTCGCGGGAACCGACGAGGGTCAGCTCCCGGTCGTAGGGGAAGATCCAGCCCAGGAACGCGGTGAAGCTGGACCCGTCGCCGTACTCGAAGCTGATGGTGCCCCTGAGGTGGTTGGAGGCGTAGGCCACGCGGTGGCGCAGGTCCACCACCCACTCACCGGCCTCGAGGCGTGACCGGAGCTCCTCGGGGTCGAGGGAGTCGGGCACGGACAGGTCCGGCTCGGTGGGGCCGGCGGCGTTGGCCGGACCCATGTGCACGTAGTAGTTCGGGTACGCCGTGAGGTTGCTGATCAGCTCCCGGACGAAGTGCTCCTCGTCCGGATCGGTGTAGACGTGGTTCGTCCTGATCTGCTCGCCCAGCGTGGACTCGTCCGCGCCGGTGGCGGGGCCGGAGGAGCAGAAGGAGCCGAACCCGTGGGTCGGGTACAGGGCGGCCTTCTCCTCGGCCTCCTGCGCGAGGCGGCGGGCGGAGGAGTACTGGTCGTGGGTCAGGCCCACCATGTGCTCGCGGCCCAGCAGGTCGGTGCGGCCCACGGAGCCGTAGAGGACGCTGCCGCCGGAGAAGACGGCCTGCTCGTCGCCGTGCTCCACCACGAAGGAGAGGTGGTGGTGGGTGTGCCCGGGGGTGGCCACGGCCTTCACGGAGAGCTCGCCGACGCGGACGGTCTCGCCGTCGGTGATCGGGGTGCGCTCGAAGGAGACGTCGTCGGCGGCGTTGACGAGGTAGGCCGCACCGTGCTTCCGGGCGTAGAGGCAGCCGCCGGTCAGGTAGTCGTTGTGGATGTGGGTCTCGGCCACGTGGGTGACCTGCACGCCGGCCCGCTCCACTGCGGCCTCGAGGCGGTCGATGTCGCGCTGGGCGTCGATGACGAGGGCGACCTCGCCGTCGTGCACGAGGTAGCTGCGGTCCCCGAGCTGAGGGGTGTCGATGACGGTGACGTCCATGGTGGTTTCCTCCTGGGTGGTGCCCTGCGGCGCACCGCGGGGCGTTGTGACGGTATCGGCGGGCTGTTGCGAAAGCGTTCCGGGGGCGCGGGCGACGCCGGGAACGACGCCCCGGTGACCCCCGCCGCGGCTCAGGGCCGCTGCGCGGCCTTCTGCCCGGCCTGCTGCCGGGCGAGCTCGGCGTGCACCTCGGCCATGTCGAGGTCCTTGACCGCGGTGATGACCTGCTCGAGCCCGGCGGCGGGCAGGGCGCCCGGCTGGGAGAACACGAGCACGCCCTCGCGGAAGGCCATCAGGGTGGGGATGGAGCTGATGCCGGCGGCGGCGGACAGCCGCTGCTCGGCCTCGGTGTCCACCTTCGCGAAGACGACGTCCTCGTGCCGCCGGGACGCGGCCTCGTAGGTCGGGGCGAACATGCGGCAGGGGCCGCACCAGCTCGCCCAGAAGTCCACGAGGACGATGTCGTTGTCCTGGACGGTCTCGGCGAAGGCCTGCTCGGTGAGGTCGACGGTGGCCATGGGGTTCTCCTTGTCGGTGCTCGGTTGTGGTTCTCGGTCTTCGATGATCGGCGGAAGCGGAAGCGAAAGCGGCAGGGGGACGGTCAGGCGGTGAGGGGCGTGCGCAGCGGGCACTTCGGCACCGCGAACCAGCAGACGGCAGCGGTCACGCCGGCGGCCGCGGCGGTGATCCCGACCGCGAGCCCGGCCGCGCCCGGCAGCTCCTGGACCAGGACGAAGACGCCCATGACCAGGACGAAGATGCCGAAGCCCTTGCGCAGGGCGGCCTCGGGGATCCGGCCGGCCAGCCGGGCGCCGACGAACGAGCCGGCGACCGCGGCGACGGTCACGGCCCCGACCAGGGCCCAGTCCAGGGAGACCGTGGTGAGGTAGCCGGCGAGCCCGGCGAAGGACTTCATGGCGATGACGACCAGGGAGGTGCCCACGGCCACGGGCATGGACAGCCCGCCCAGCAGGGCCAGGGCCGGGACGACGAGGAAGCCGCCGCCGGCCCCCACCAGACCGGTGACCAGGCCCACGACCAGGCCCTCGGCGACGACCTTCAGGACCGGCAGGTCACCGGTGTGGGCCGCGGCGGCGCCGTTCCTGCGGCCACGGATCATGGCGAGGGAGGTCGCGACCATCATCAGCGCGAAGGCGACCATCAGCACGGTGCCGGGGATGTAGCCGCCGGCCAGGCCACCGAGGAAGGCTCCGGCCATGCCGGCGCCGCCGAAGACCAGGCCGGTGCGCCACTTGACGCGTCCGTTGCGGGCGTGGTTGACGGCGCTGACGGCGGAGGTCACCCCGACCACGAACAGGGAGGCCGCGATGGCCTCCCGGGGGTCCAGGCCGGCGACGTAGGTGAGGATCGGGACGGTGAGGATGGACCCGCCGCCGCCGAGCAGGCCGAGCGAGAGCCCGATCAGCACCGACAGCAGGAGGGTCAGTACGAGGGTGACGGTCATGGTGCGTGTCCTTTGCTTCCCGCCGGCCGGGGCGGGGTGGTCAGGCCGTGGAGGTGTGCCGGGCGCGGCGCCTGGCGTTCGTTCCGAGTATGGCAGATACCCCCAGGGGTATTCAACTACCCCCGGGGGTATCGGCGCCTGGCGTCAGTATCGCCCAGCGAGAACCCGGCCCTCCTGCTCTTCCCTTTCCGGCCCCCGCGTGCCAAGAGTGGAACTCCGAGCCAGGAAGCCGGACCGAGAAGGAGTGCCAGCATGAGCTACACCAATGCCGTCGTCGTCCCGCTGCCCTACGCCGAGGCGGTCGAGAGGACGCGGGCCGCCCTGTCCGAGCAGGGCTTCGGCATCCTCACCGAGATCGACGTGCGCGGCACGTTCGAGCAGAAGCTCGGTGCCGAGGCCGCCGAGAACGTCGGCGACTACGTGATCCTCGGCGCCTGCAACCCGGGGCTGGCCAGCAAGGCGCTCGCCGCGGAGCCCCAGCTCGGTGCGCTCCTGCCCTGCAACGTGGTGGTGCGCCGCGGCGCGGACGCCGCAGTCTCCACGGTCGAGGCCATCGACCCGCAGACCATGGTCCAGCTCAGCGGCAGCCCCGCCGTGCAGGAGGTCGCCGACGACGCCGGCGTCCGGCTGCGGGCGGCGCTCGACGTCCTCGGCGGCATCCAGGCGCCGTAGCCGCCGCAGCCCACACCCCAGCACCGTTCCACCGATCCAGGAGGCAGCCCATGACCACCGACATCACCGGCAAGAAGATCGCGTTCATCGCCACGAACGGCGTCGAGGAGCCCGAGCTCACCGAGCCCTGGAGGGCCGTCCAGGAGGCCGGTGGCACCCCCGTGCTCCTGTCCATGGAGCAGGGCAGCATCACCGCGATGCAGGGGGACTGGGACCGGGCCGGCAGCTACGACGTCGACGACACCCTCGCCGCGGCGAAGGCCGAGGACTTCGACGCGCTGGTCCTGCCCGGGGGCACCCTCAACGCGGACAACGTGCGCGTGGACCAGGACGCCCTGCGCCTGGTCAAGGAGTTCGACGCCGCGGGCAAGCCGATCGCCGCCATCTGCCACGCGCCCTGGATCCTCATCGAGGCCGGGCTCGCGCAGGGGAAGCGGCTCACGTCCTACAGCTCCCTGGCCACCGACCTCAAGAACGCCGGGGCGGACTGGGTGGACGAGGAGGTCGTCGTCGACGGCCGGCTCGTCACCTCCCGGAACCCCGGTGACCTCGAGGCGTTCAACCGGGAGGCCCTGAAGCTGTTCGCCGGCTGACGGCGCTCCGGCGCACGAGAAGACCCCCGTCCGGACCTCCGGGCGGGGGTCTTCGGCCCCAGGGGGCGCGGAGCGGGGCGGGTCAGCGGCGTTCTTCCTCCCGGGACTCGTCCTCCTCGTAGACGTCGGGGATGCCGTCGTGGTCGGCGTCGATGGACTCGAGCTTCTCGATCATGCGGTAGCGCTTGTTGCGCGCCCGCAGCAGCACCGAGGCCAGCGCCGCCGCCAGCACGGACGCGGTGAGGATCGCCACCTTGGCCTGGTCGCCCGGCAGGCTGCCCGGGGTGAAGCTCAGCTCCGCGATGAGCAGCGAGACCGTGAAGCCGATGCCGGCCAGGAGGGCGACGCCCACGAGGTCGATCCACTGGAAGTTCGGGTCCAGCCGGGCGTGCGAGACCTTGGTGATCAGCCACGTGGCGCCCACGATGCCGATCGGCTTGCCCAGCACCAGGCCGGCGATGATGCCGAGCGTCACCGGGGCGGAGAGCGCGGAGGTCAGGCCCTCCCAGCCGCCCACGGCGACCCCGGCGGAGAAGAACGCGAAGACCGGCACCGCGAAGCCGGCGGAGAGCGGGCGGAAGCGGTGCTCGAAGATCTCGGCGAGGCCGGGCCCGGCCTCGGGCCCGCCGCTGGCCTGGCTGCGGATCACCGGCACGGCGAAGCCGAGGAGCACACCGGCCACGGTCGCGTGGATGCCGGCCTCGTGGACCAGTGCCCAGACCACGATGCCGAGCGGCAGCAGGATCAGCCAGGCGGCCGGGGCGTTGAGGCCGAAGAACCGGCGGTACTTCTGGGCGAGGAAGAGGTAGAGGGCGAAGGGGATCAGCGCCAGCAGCAGCGGCTGGACGGAGACGTCCTCCGAGTAGAAGACGGCGATGATCGTGATCGCCAGCAGGTCGTCGACCACGGCCAGCGTCAGCAGGAACAGCCGCAGCGCGGCGGGCAGGTGCGAGCCGATGATGGCGAGCACCGCCACGGCGAAGGCGATGTCCGTGGCGGTGGGAATGGCCCAGCCGTCGACGGTCTCCGGGTTCGAGAGGTTGATCGCGGCGTAGATCGCCGCCGGCACCACGACACCGCCGACCGCGGCGGTGATCGGCACGACGGACTTGCGGAACTCGCGCAGGTCACCGGCCACGAACTCGCGCTTGAGCTCCAGTCCCACCAGGAAGAAGAAGATCGCCAGCAGGCCGTCGGCGGCCCACTTGCCGAGGCTGAGCTTCAGGTGCCAGGGCTCGTAGCCGACCTCGAGGTCGCGCAGGGCGAAATAGCTGTCCGCGAAGGGCGAGTTGGCCCAGATGATCGCGATGAGCGCGGCCCCCACGAGCAGCAGGCCGCCGATGGTCTCCTTGCGGAGGATCTCGCCGACGCGCAGCACCTCGCGGTAGCTGCCGCGGTGCAGCGTGTCTGTGCTGTGGTCCTCGGGGCGGTTCTCGGGCTGGTCCTCCGGGCGGACCGTGGGGTCATGACTGGACACGGGGCTCCTCCGTTTTCGGGCGGCACAATTCTCGTGCCGACCAGACTTCCCGGCTCACCTGGTGTGCCAGTCTACGGAAGATCGTGGTGCGCGCCACCCGAGGGCCGGTCCGCTCAGGCGACCAGGTCCCGGCGGCGGAACCCGGCGGGGGCCGCGGCCAGGAGCGCGAGCGCCAGCGCGGTCAGGCCCAGCAGGGGCGTGGCCTCCCAGTCCTCGGAGGGCACGAGCGGCGTCAGCTGGACGGGGGAGAGGTTCATCGCCCACTCGGGCAGGTCCAGCAGCAGGCCGAACCACGCGACGAACACGACGTACGCGACCACGGCCCAGCTCAGGGCCGCGGCCCGCGGGACGAGCCCCACCAGCGCGGCGGTGAGCCCGGCCAGCACCAGCACGGCAGGGAAGTACGCCAGGGCCGCCAGGGCGAGCCCGCCGGTCCAGCCCAGGTCGCCGGTGGTCACGGTGACCCCCGCGCCCAGCGCCGCCCCGGCCAGCACCAGGGCCAGCAGGGCCTCCACGACGACGACGGCGAGCCAGCCGAGGACCCAGCGCGTCCGGGCGAGACCCGTCGACAGGGTGAGGGCCGTGCGGCCGGACTCCTCCTCCGCGCGCAGGCGCAGCACGGCCGAGACGGCGAACGCGGCCACCCCGAGCGCCAGGTAGGACAGCGTCGCGGCGGCGAAGGACTCGGTGAGGGCGTCGAGGTCCATCACGAGCCACTCGGTGATCGTGGGGATGTCCGCGATGCTGTCCTCCAGCGAGTCGGCCAGCGAGCCGAACGCCAGGCCGAAGAGGACGAGCCCCGCGGTCCACCCGAGGAACGTGCCGCGCAGCAGGCGGCGCGCCAGCCCGGTCGCGGAGAGCAGGGACGCCCCGGCCGTCGCAGGGCCGGGGCGGCCCGGCCGCAGCCCGGCGCCCAGGTCCCGGCGCTGGGACAGGAGCACGGCCGTTCCCAGCAGCACCGCCGTCAGCGCCACCGAGAGCGCCAGCGGCCACCACCGCAGGTCCACGTAGAGCCGGGTCTGCTGGGCCCACGCGATGGGCGAGAACCAGGACAGCCACGAGCCGGTGGGCTCGATGACGTCCCCGATCCCGCGCACCAGGAAGGCCGCGCCGAGCACCGCCATCGCGGTCCCGGAGGCGGCCCGCGCGTGCTCGGTGAGCTGGGCGGTCACCGCGGCCACGGCCCCGAACACCAGGCCCGTGAGCGCCGTGGCCAGTCCCCACGCCACGGCGTCGACCCCGCCCAGCCCCGCCGCGAAGAGCCCCGCCGTGATCCCGGCGCCGACCGCCGCGTCCGCCACGGCGACCGCCCCGAGGGCGGCCGCGGCCGGGGCGAACCGGCCCACCGGCAGCGCGCGCACGACCTCGAGCCGCCCGGACTCCTCCTCGGCCCGCACGTGCCGGCTCGCGAGCAGGATGCTCATGATCGCGGTGGCCACGAGCACCGACAGGCTCAGCTCGTTGACCGTCATGGCACCCAGCGTGTAGTCGTCCGCGCCGAAGGCCGGGCCGGTCATCATCACGGCGGAGGGGTTGTCCAGCAGGGCCGCCCGGGCCTGACGGGCCTCGCCGTCCGGGAACGTCTCCTCGAGGGCGAGCACCGTCGCGTACACGGTCCCGGTGAGCGCGAGCACCCACACGAGGATCCGCACCCGGTCCAGACGCAGGTTCAGCCGGAACAGGCGGCCGGTCGCGGCCCACGGCTCGGCGGTCCTCATCGCGGCGCCCCCGCGTCCCGGCCGGCACCGCGCCCGGTCCCGTCCTGGGCGGTGGGGTCGGCCGGTCGGTCGCCGTAGTGGCGCAGGAAGAGCTCCTCGAGCGAGGGGGGAGTGACGGTCAGGTTCTGCACGCCCAGGTCGGCCAGCGTCCGCAGGACCTCGGGCACCCGGGCGTCGTCGACGTCGAAGCCCAGTCGCCCGTCCTCGTGCACGAGGTGGTGCACGCCCGGCAGGCCGTCCAGCGCGCCCGGGTCGGCGGACGTCGTGGCCGTGACAGCGGAGCGGGTCAGGTGGCGCAGCTGTGCGAGGGTGCCGCTCTCCACGTCCCGGCCGGCGCGGATGATGGTCACGGTGTCGCACAGCTTCTCGACCTCCGCCAGGATGTGGCTCGAGAGCAGGACCGTGCTGCCCTGTCCGCTCAGCCGGCGCACCTCGTCCGTGAACACGGCCTCCATGAGCGGGTCCAGCCCGGAGGTCGGCTCGTCCAGGACGTACAGCTCGGCCTCGGCGCTCAGCGCGGCCACCAGCGCCACCTTCTGCCGGTTGCCCTTGGAGTAGCTGCGGGCCTTCTTCGTGGGGTCGAGCTCGAAGCGTTCGATGAGCTCGTCGCGCCGGCGCCGCCGCCGCCGGCCCCCGCGGATGCCGGTGAGCAGGTCCACGATCTCGCCCCCGGTCAGGTTCGGCCACAGGTTCGTGTCCCCGGGGACGTAGGCGGTGCGGCGGTGGATCTCCACGGCGTCCCCCCAGGCGTCGAGGCCCAGGACCGTGGCCGTCCCCGCATCCGCCCGGAGCAGGCCCAGCAGCACCCGGATCGCCGTGGACTTCCCCGACCCGTTCGGGCCCAGGAATCCTGCGACCTGACCCGGCGCCACGGTGAGGTCGAAGCCGTCCAGCGCCGCGGTGGGGCCGAACGTCTTGACGAGCCCGCGGGCCTCGATGACCGGGGTGTCCATGGGTGCTCCTGAGGGGTCGGGGCCGGCGGCGTCACTGCCGCCTGTTCCTCACGCTAGGCACCGTCCGGACGCCGGACAAGGTGGCCCGGCCGCGGCGCGCGTCGTCCGGGCCCGTGGCGGCGGCGGTACGAGGAGGCCGGCGGTCCGGCCGGGTCAGTCCGTCCTGTGCCCCTCCACGGCCGCGGCGGACGAGACCTCCGCCTCCGGGGAGGGGACCCGTCGGTCGGGCCGGTCGCGGGGATCGAGCCACGCCTTGGCCTTCAGGGCGGGCTTCTCGACGAGCTTCCAGGACAGCAGCGCCAGCGGCAGCGTCAGCAGGACGACCAGCAGGGAGTTGGCGGCCACCCCCCACGACGCCGTGCCGAGCAGCACGAGGAGCTGCTGCACCGGATACGCGTAGATGTAGACGCCGTAGGAGAGGTCCGTGCGCGTGGTCCAGTTGTCGGACGGCGCCGCGCCGAGGCCGAGGAGCAGCACGGCGAGCGGCAGCTGCCCGTACAGGTCCGCCCAGCCGAGGTCCGTCAGGACGGCGTAGACGACGGCGGCCCCCGCGACGTGCACCCAGGTGGGGCGCCACGTCCCCGCCCAGGCCCAGACCGCCGCGCCTGCCAGGAAGTAGCCCACCAGCCGGGCGCCGTTGAGATAGAGGTGGGTCGTGACGTCCAGCGGTCCCTCGACCAGGGGGCGGAGGACGAGCACGACGAGGAACAGCGCCGGAAGCACCCACCGGGCGTGCCGTGCCGCGACCGTGAGGCTGAGGACGAGACCGATCAGCAGGTAGGCGAGGGCCTCGTAGAACAGCGTCCAGAGCGAGCCGTTCCAGGAGTCCGGCGCCGGGACCCGGGTCAGGGTCCCGTCGATGCCCCACTGCGAGATCCTGAGGTCGCCGTTGCTCAGCACGAAGCCGGCGGCGGAGGCGAGGTCGAACGACGTCCCCTCGATCGCCGCCGCGAGCGGGGCGAGGACCGCGGCCACCACGAGCAGGCTCACCAGGAAGGCCGGGTAGATGCGCAGGAACCGTCGCCAGAGGTACGGCACCAGACCGGTCCGCACCCTGCTCTCGGCGATGAGGTAGCCGCTGAGGAGGAAGAAGCCGTTGACGGCCACGTCGGACAGGACCTCCAGGCTCGGGCCGTCCGCGCCGGTCAGCGGCCAGGCGTGGCCGAGGACGACCAGGGAGGCCAGGGCCAGGCGGATGGCGTTGAGGCGGTTGTGGCGGTCGCCCAGGCGTTCTTGGAGAGTCTTGGCCACGGGAGGTGCCTTCCGGAAGTGGTGGGCAGCGCGGCCTGTGCGGTCTGCTGCAGGATGCGGTCGATCCGCCGGGTGCGGGAGCGGGCGGGACGCCGTGCCCCCCGCGCATCCGAGCACGAGTTTAGTTATGCAAATACATGGGTCCGCTGCTGTGGTGCACAAGTGGGGACGGATGTCCGGGTGGGTGCGGCGCGCCGGTCGTCACAAAATGCCCCGGTGTCCGCGGTGCTAACGCCCTGGTCAGGAGCCGTGCCAGGCTGGAAGCAGATCCGCTCGAGGAAGGGAGTCCCGTGCTGGAGATCCGCAGTGCAGCCCGGGACCGGGCCGCGGGGGACGGCCGCGGCGGTGCCGCTCGCGCCGTGTCGGAGCGGCGCCCCGGCACGGCGCCGGTCGTGCTGGTCGGCCTCGGCCTGGTGCTCGTCGTCGTCGCGCTGGCCGCCGGTCGCGCGTGGTCGGAGCTGCTCCTGGACGCCGGGGCCGTCCTGCTCACCGTGGGCGGCGTGGGGCTGGTCCTGGACGCCGGCCTGGCACGGTGGCGCGGCTCCTGGTCCGTCGAGGCGCAGCGTCCCCCGCTCCTCGCCCCGCCGGCGCCCCGCGACGACCAGCTGGGACTCGTGGGGGTCCGCGAGGAGCTCGACGTGGTCGACGTGCTCCGGGGCGTCCGGCCCGGGCAGGAGCTGTGGTGGATGGACACCTTCCCGCTGACGCTGGCCGGTGACCTCGACGCCGTCCACAAGGCGCTCGGCACCGGGGTCCGCGTCCGGCTGCTGGTCCTCGACCCGAAGTCGCCCGCGCTCGCGTCCCGGCTCCGCGAGATCCGCCACCACTACGGGCTCTCGCCCATGGACCTGCGGCGCAGCTTCGACACGCTGGTCCACCAGCTCCGGGCCCTGGGGGAGCTCGACCCCGTGGTCGCCGAACGGCTGGAGGTGCGGGTCCACGACGGCCTGCCCGGCGCCCCGATCTTCCTGGTGCTCGGAGATCCCGCCGCGGCCGAGGAGCCCGCCGCGGACCCGCGCGCGCCGGAGGTGCTCCGGGCGTACAGCAGCTACTACCTGCTCGACGCGAGCCAGGACATGCCCTACCTGGAGTGGCGGGACGGGTCCTTCGCCGACCGGCTGCACGCCTATGCCCGGCACCAGTGGGCGGAGGGGCGCACGGTCTTCCCGACCGAGCCCGCCGACCGCTCGGCCTCGGCCTTCAACGTCCGGTCCGAGGCGGCGCCGCTCCCGGCAGGCCGGAGCGCCGAGGGCGCCTGACGCCCGGACCGGCGCTCTTCCCGGTCGCCGGGGCGTGTGGCGGCAGGACGGTGAGTCTGCTGGGACGGCGGCATGGACGTATCGGGTTTCAAGACCCTGTTCGGCGACGACATCCGGGCCTGGCTCGACTGGGACGCGCTGGACGACGGGAACACCCGGGTCGAGGACCTGGTGGTCTCCTCCCGGCAGGAGCTCGGCGAGCTCTACACGGTCTGGCACGTGGACCCGGAGGGCAACCCGGGGGAGTGGTCGCACCCGCAGCACCGGCCGCAGACCCTCGCCCAGGCCGCGGAGAAGCAGTGGCCCGGTGACCGGCAGGGCAAGATCGAGCACATGCGCCAGGAGTTCGCGGAGGAGTCGGGGCCCGTCCAGCTGACCGTCCCGGCCTACCGGACCGAGGGGTCCCTCGTGGTCCTGGACTCGAACCACCGTCTCGTCGGGGCCTACCTCTCCGGGGCGGACCTGCGCGTGCTGCTGGTCGTGCTGGACGGACCCTCCTCCTCCTTGGTCCTCCCCGCCACGGCGCAGATCGAGAACGACCGGGCGGACCGGATCTGAGGCCCCGTCCGCGGGCGGCCTACGATCCCGGGAGCGCCAGGACCTCCTCCTGACGCACGAGCCGGCCGTCGGAACGCAGCACGTCGAGCACGGCGTTGCCGATCTCCTGCGGGGCGATCTCGGTGACACGCCGCTTCTCCCCGTCGGCCGGGGTCCGGCGGTAGCCGGCGTAGTCGTCCGGCGTCATGTCCTCCGGCCAGTAGAAGGTGCCGAGCACCGTCCTGCTGCGCCGCCTCTTCGGCAGGCAGTCCAGGATGGTCTCCTGCCGCTGGGCCTGGACGCGTTGCAGGCCGAACCGGTTGGCCAGCAGCCGCGCCAGGCGCTGAGCCTCGATGGGGCCCTCCACGGCGACGATCTCCTCGAGGTGCTTCCGGACCAGCTGCTTGTTCGCCGGGGCCGTGGTGGTGTCGAGCACGGCCCTGTCGCCGGCCGTGCGGTGGTGAGCCGGCTGGTAGAGGTCGTCCGTCGCGCCCGCGCCCGAAGAGGAGCCCGGGTCGACGCGGACGAGCTCGTCGGTCTCGGACGGGTCGACAGGTGCTGGTGACCGTCCCGCCGTCGTCGCGGCGTTGCCGGCGACGAGGACGTGGTCCTCGTGCGGGCCCGGTGCAGTGGGCGGGGCACCGACGAGGACGAGCCCGCAGACCCTGTCCGGCGCCGCCCTCGGCGGCACCGGACAAGGTCTGCGGGGTGCCGGTCTCCTGCGCGTCGTCGACGACGTCCTGCGCGGGCGGCTCTTCGGTCTGCCTGACCGCTCGTCGCGCGGCGTCCGCGATCTCCTGGACCACGGTGCTGCGGGACCGGATCCACGCGGGCAGCCACACCCTCTCGAGATGCCGCCACCCCATGGCGCCGGTCAGCACCTGGGTCGGGAGGGCATCCCGGTCGGAGACGATGGTGCGCCGGGCCCAGGACGGGCTGTCGAGGAGGATGCCGACCCACTCGTGCTCGGGGGACACCCGTATGGCGAGGTCCACCCGGAAGTTCGACATGCCGATGTCCTCGGCGCCCTCCAGGCCCTCCGGGCGGCCGGCCTGGAGGGCCGACGCGAGGTCCTGCCGGTGCAGGTCCCAGGACTCGCCGGTCGGTCGGTGGACGTCGTCGTGCCCGTGCTCGCGCGCGAAGACGAGGTACTCCCGCAGGTGTCGCAGGCCTTCCGACGAGGTGCGTGAGAGATCGAGGTCCTCCGGTCCGGAAGAGCTGAAGATCCTGATGGCGCGGCGGGCGCGGGGCCGTTCGCCGCGCCCACGGCGTCGAGCAGGTGGAGGGCGCGCACGACGGAACCGACCAGGGTGGGCTGCGCCGCCACGTCGACCTCCTCGGACCCGGCCGGACCAGGTGCGGCCGCCCCGTGCGGAATGCCGGCGCGCACCGGCGGGCGGCGCAGGTGCGCGCCCGCGGGGTGGCCCCTGTGCCGTTCACCATGGACGGCCCCGCGCTCGCCGGCAGGGTGGTCACCGGATGTTTCGGCGCCGCCGGGGGAGGAGTCGCGGGGCGGACGGCCGCCCAGGTGCGATCAGCGGGCGGATCGTCGCGTGCGTTCCAGGGCAGGTGCGGTCGGGTGCTGTGTCCGCCCCCGCGGGGCGCGCGGCTCGTCCTGGTGGTCGCGGCGCGCGACGCCGCGCCGGGGGCGCCGGCGGATGCACCGGTCCTTCCGGAACGGCCCGTGGACGGCGGCAGGATCTGTCCGCTCCCGCAGGAGAGGAGGGCAACGGGCGGTGATCGACGATGGTCCGCACCCCGTCCGGTGAGTGCGTCCGCCCTGTCGCGGCGCGAGGCGGCGATGCCGGTGCTCGAGGACCTGCACGACCAGGTGCGAAAGCACGCCCGGACGGGCGTCCTGGCCGGCACCGAGGTGCTGTTCCCGGAGCGGCTCGGCGCGCCGGACGCGGTGGTGGACCTCACCCGCATCGGCGCCCGGTCCCCCGGAGCGGGAGGGCGGCGGCGGCGAGGAGGACGACTGACCCTCGCAGGCCTGCGCCGGAGCTCCCCGGTGCGCGGTCACCGGGGGGGCTCCGGCCTGCATGGGTGGTGGGCTCCCGGAAACGGCCGTGTGTCCGCGGTCACACCCGGCGGATAGCATGTCCCCCATGAGCGACGACGCCCGGCCCGACACCCGCTGCCCCGTTCCGCACGGCGACCGGCGCAGGACCGCCCCGCCCGGCGAGCGCAGCGCGCCGCCGGTGGAGGTGCTCGACGGGGTGTGGCACATCCGGTCCCTGCCGCTGGTCCGCCAGGTGCTGCGGGAGGCCGACGCCACGGTCCAGGCCGGCTTCAGCGCGGAGACCGCCCGGCAGGGCATGACCGGTGACCACCCGCCGGTGCTCTACGCGGACGGTCCCGAGCACCGGCGCCAGCGCACCGCCACCGCGAGGTTCTTCACCCCGGCCGCGGTGAGCCGCCGCTACCGGGACCTGATGGAGGAGCGCGCCGACGAACTGGTCGAGCGGATCCGGCAGGACGGCGGGACCGAGCTGTCCGCGATCACGCTGCGCTACTCCGTGGAGGTCGCCGCCCAGGTGGTGGGGCTGACGAACTCGGACATCGACGGGATGTCCCGGCGCCTGGAGCGCTTCTTCAGCGGCCCCGTCACCGGCTCCACCGGTGGGCCGCGGCGGCGCACCGGGCGGGTGGGGGCCGTCCTCGGGTCCCTGCGGCCGATCTGGGCGATGAACGCCTTCCGGCTCAGGGACGTGCGCCCGGCCATCAGGGCGCGGCGCGAGCAGCCCCAGGAGGACGTGGTCTCGCACCTGCTGGCGGAGGGCTACACCGACCGGGAGATCCTCGTGGAGTGCGTCACCTACGCCGCCGCCGGCATGGCCACCACCCGGGAGTTCATCTCGGTGGCCGCCTGGCACCTGTTCGAGGACGACCGGCTGCGCGAGGAGTACCTCGCGGCCGACGAGCCGGCCCGGCACGCCGTGCTGCACGAGATCCTGCGCCTGGAGCCCGTGGTGGGCCACCTGTACCGCCGCACCACCCGGGACCTGGTCCTGGAGGACGGCGACGAGCGCCACGAGGTCCCCGCCGGGACCCTGCTCGACCTCTACGTCCGTCAGGCGAACTCGGACGAGCAGGCGCTCGGGGCGGACGCCCGGCAGCTGCGCCCGGAGCGGTCCAGGCCGCGGGGGATCCGGCCCGAGGTGCTGTCCTTCGGGGACGGCGCCCACCGCTGCCCGGGCGGGTTCCTCGCGATCCAGGAGACCGACATCTTCCTGCAGCGGCTGCTGCGGCTGCCCCTGGAGTTCGCGCACCCGCCGCGGGTCTCGTGGGTCGAGCTGATCGCCGCCTACGAGGTGCGCGACGTCGTCCTGCGGGTGGGCGCCGGTCAGGGGTGGCGCACGCCCTCCCCGGCGAGCACGGCCCGGTAGCCCTCCCGGTAGGTGGGGTGGCGGAGCTCGACGCCGGACTCCCGCAGCCGCCGGTTGGACAGGCGCTTCGAACCCCGGGGCGGCGCGTCCGCCTCCGGCACGTCCTCGGGCCGGGGGACGCCGAGCTCCTGCGCCAGGAACTCGAGGACCTCGAGCTCGGGCACGGGCTCGTCGTCCGTGCCGAGATACAGCGTGAGCGGCTGGGCGTCCATGGTGAGCAGGTGCACCGCGGCGGCCGCGGCGTCGTCCCGGTGGATGCGGTTGGTCCAGGCGGTCCCGGCGGCGCCGTCCCCGGAGCGCACCCGGTCGATCAGCCGCGTCCGGCCCGGCCCGTAGATCCCGGACAGCCGCAGGACGGTGCCGTGCGGGAACTGCTCGTGGAACAGCTCCTCCGCCTCCAGCAGGATCTGCGCAGTGGGCGTCGAGGGGTCCGGCGGGGTGTCCTCGGTGACCTCCCCGCCGTCGGCGTCCCCGCAGACGGCGGTCGAGGAGATCAGCAGGGCACGCCGGGGGAGGGCGCCGGCGGCGCGCAGCCCGTCGGCGACGTGCCGCAGCCCGTCGAGGTAGGCCGCGCGATAGGCCTCGGGGGTCCGCCCGTCGGCGGCCGTGGCGACGACCAGGAGCTCGACGTCGCCCGGCAGCTCGGGCACGTCCGTGCTCAGGTCCACCGGCAGCCCGATCAGGGGCGGCGGCACCAGCTCCGCGCGGCGGCGCAGGCCCAGCACCTCGTGCCCCTGCTCCGCCAGCCGCAGCCCGATCTCCGTGCCCAGGTCTCCGCATCCCGCGATCACCACGCTCATGCGCCCGATTCTCGCACGTCCCGGTCCGCTCCGGCGTGGCGGGCCGCGCCGGAGCGGACCTGTTCCCTCCGTGCGGGCGGCACCGTAGGTTGGGAGGTGGTGGCCGGGCACGTCCGGGCAGCCGATGCGCACGGGAAGGGGTCGACGGTGGACTGGTACCGCAAGGACGTGGAGGAGCTCGCGCCCGGGGACTGCTGGGACCGGCTGCGGGCGGACGGCGTCGCCCGGCTGGCCGTGGTGGTGGACGGGGCGCCGGAGATCTTCCCGATCAACTACGTGGTCGACCGCGACACGATCGTCTTCCGCTCGGGCCTGGGGACGAAGGTCAGCGGCGCGCTCGAGGGCCGGGCCGTGGCCCTCGAGATCGACGGGCACGACCCCTCGACCGCCACGGCGTGGAGCGTGGTCGTCAAGGGCGGCGCCGAGAGCGTCCGGCCGGGCCACGCCCTGATGGAGGCCCTGCAGCTGCCGCTGTTCCCGTGGCAGGAGGGCGTGAAGGACCGGTTCGTCCGCGTCGTCCCGACGACGGTCACGGGCCGCCGCTTCACCATGGCCGACCAGGAGGCGTGGAACTCCACGGCGGCCGTCGGCCGGCGGACCCCGGGCGGCTCCGCCCGCTGGACCGAGGCCGGTCCCGGCGGGCCGTGACGGCCCGGGCCCTGCTCCGGCGGAGCCGGTCGTGCCGGGTGGGGGAAGCCCTCGGGCGCGGTCAGTAGGGTGGGGGGCATGACAGCGCACACCGTCTACACCGTGGGCCACTCCACGCGCTCCGCCGAGGAGTTCGTGGAGCTGCTGCGGGAGTCCGGGGTGCAGGAGCTCGTCGACATCCGCACGGTGCCGCGCTCGCGGACGAACCCGCAGTTCAACCTCGACGCCCTGCCGGGCACCCTCGCGGAGGCCGGCATCGCGCACAGCTACTGCAAGGGCCTGGGCGGCCTGCGCCCCACCTCGAAGGACTCCGTCAACACCGCCTGGCGCAACGAGTCCTTCCGCGGCTACGCCGACCACATGCAGACCGACGAGTTCCGGACCGCGCTGGCCGAGCTCGAGCGGCTGGCCGAGGACCGCGTCGTCGCGATCATGTGCGCGGAGGCGGTCTGGTGGCGCTGCCACCGCTCGCTCGTGGCCGAGGCCCTGCTGGTGCGCGGGCACGACGTGCAGCACATCATGGGCCCCGGCAAGCTGACTCCCGCGACGCTGCGGGACTTCGCCGTGGTCGACGGAGACCGGATCACCTACCCAGGAGGAGAACCATGCAGCACCTGAACGAGATCGCCCTGCAGCACCTCAACGAGGCCCGGCACAACGACCACGGCCGCAGCTCGGAGCGCCTGCTGCACCAGAAGGTGCTGCGCCAGACCCTCCTGGCCATGAAGGAGGGCACGGTGCTCGCCGAGCACAGCGCGCCGTACGCCGGGAGCCTGCAGGTTCTGCACGGGCGGATCAGGGTCGCCTCGAGCGAGGACCTGGTGCTCGACGCCGGGCAGCTGCACGTGATCCCCGCCGAACGGCACTCCGTGGAGGCGCTGGAGGACTCGGTGTTCATCCTGACCGCGGTGACCGGCATCCAGGACGCCGCGGAGTAGACGCGCAGCGGTCACGACGCGGCCCCGGAGCGGTCCCGCGGAGCAGCGGCAGGGCTCAGCGCCTGCCCAGGTGCTTCTCCCGGCGGTAGGCGATGAACACGCCGGACAGCGCGATCATCAGCATCATCGCGGCGATGAGCGCGAGCGTCCACGCGCCGTCGATCAGCGCGGCGACCAGCAGGACGATGGCGATCGCGGAGAGCAGGAGCTGGAAGATCAGCACGGGGCAGCCTTCGGTCGGGAACAGGGGCCTCGTCGAGGCTACCCGAGCCCGTGGACGGTCCGGGCGGCACGGTCGGACGGCGGGGCGGGGCGCATTCCCGGTTTCGCCCTCCGCGTGAGCCGTGTCCCTGCGGCCGGGACGGGGCTAGCGTCGGGGGAGAACACCACGTCCCCTCTGCACAAGGAGCACATCCATGACCCGCACAGCCATCATCGGCGGCCACGGCAAGGTCGCCCTCATCCTCGCCCGGCTGCTCAAGACCGGCGGCAACGACGTCACGAGCATCTTCCGCAACCCCGACCACACGGAGGACGTCGAGGACACCGGCGCCCGTCCGGTGGTGGCCGACGTGGAGCAGCTGTCCGTCGCGCAGCTCGCCGACCTGTTCGAGGGCCACGACGCCGTGGTGTGGAGCGCCGGCGCCGGGGGCGGCAGCCCCGAGCGCACCTACTCCGTGGACCGGGACGCGGCGGTCCGCGCGATGGACGCGGCCGTGATGGCCGGCGCCAAGCGCTTCGTCATGGTCTCCTACTTCGGGGCCGGCCAGGACCACGGCGTCCCCGAGGACGACCCCTTCCACGCCTACGCGCAGGCCAAGGCCGACGCCGACGACCACCTGCGCGCCTCCTCGCTGGACTGGACGATCGTGGGCCCCGGCGCCCTCACCGAGGACGAGGCGACCGGCACGATCGACGTGTCCACGGGCGAGCGGGACGGCGACCACCAGACCTCCCGGGCCAACGTGGCGCTCGTGGTCTCGGCCGTGCTGGACGACCCCTCGACCATCGGGAAGACCATCGAGTTCTCCGACGGCAGCACGCTCATCGCCGACGCGCTCGAGGTGCAGGTGTGACCGTCTGAGCCGGCACCCGTCGAGGGGCGGCCGCCGCGGACCCGGCCCCCGGGCGCGGCCGCCGCCCCTCGTCGTGGGCACCTCGGCCCGGGAACGCAGGGTCCTCAGGCCAGGAAGTCGGCCGTGCCCAGGGTGCGGGCGGGCGTGCCGGACCCTGGGACGCCCAGGGCCGCGATGCGGCGCTCGGCGATCCGCCAGCCGTCCGGGGTGCGCACGAACAGGTCCAGCTGGTCCCCGCCGAGCGCGGAGCCGTCCGCGCACACCACCAGCCACTTGCTCCAGGCCCGCACGCGGTCCGGGGCGAGCCGGCGCAGCACGGTGTCGGTGATCAGGTGCGGGTCCCGGGTCCCGGCCGGGGTCCGCTCGGCGATCTGGGCGGGCCCGCGCGCCGTCCCGCCCGGGGACACGAGGACGGCGTCCCCGGTGAACACCCGGTCGAGGTCCTGCCAGGCCCGGGCGTCCAGCACACGGGCGCACCGACTGAGGACGGTGCCGATCTCGAGGGCGTCGGCGGCGGGCACCCGGTCCCACCCGGTGCCCGGCGCGGGTCTCATCGGCGGGCCCGGCCGGCGGCCGCGAGCACGGCGTCGTCGAACATCGCGTAGGCGTACGGGTCCGGTGCGTACCCGCCCTCGGCGAGCGCCACGGAGGCGGAGTCGTTGCGGGGCGCCACGGTGCGCCGCTCGATCCGCCACCCGTGGGCGGTGCGGCGGAACGTGTCGATGTAGTCGCCGCAGGCCACCCTCCGGTCCCACGTCAGCAGCAGCATCCTGGACCAGACCACGGCGGTGTCCGCGTCCACGGCCTCCACGATCGAGTTCAGTGTGTGCGTGGCGGGGAAGCGGGAGAGGTCGACCGTCTCGACGAAGCGCCGCACGCCCGCCGGGCCGGTGAACTCGCCCTGCGGCGCGCAGAGGAGGACCTCCGGCACGAACACCTCCCCGAACATGTCCCACTGCCGGTTGTCCAGCAGGTGCGAGGAGAAGCTCAGGATCTCGTTGATCTCGATCCGGTCCTGGGCGCTGATCGGCCCGGGAGCGGCCCCGGGGGTCCGCCCCGCGTTCTCCTCGGCGTACTCCTCGGCGTTCTCCACGGTGGTCTGGTCCGCGACCCGTGCGTCGTCCATCTGCCTGCTCCGGTCCTCTCGTGCGCCGGCCGGGCCCTTCCGGCCCGCCGGCGGATGACAAGTGGTTCCGCCCATGATGAATTCCCTGGCCCCGACCGTGCCACGAGGCCCGGTCGTTCCCTAATCTGACCACATGAACACGCACCAGGATGACATCCAGCACATCGTCGAGTTCGTGAACCGCACCCGCGTCGGCATGCTCAGCACCCGGGAGGCCACGGGCAAGCTCGTCAGCCGCCCGATGACCGTCGTCGACGTCGCCCCGGGGGAGGACCTCAACTTCTTCACCAGCCGGGACACCTCCTCGGTCCGGGACGTCGCGGCCAACGACGCCGTCAACGTCGCGTTCGTGGGCGACCACGAGTGGGTCTCGATCTCCGGCGCCGCCGAGGTGGTCGAGGACCGGCAGGTGCTCGAGGGGCTCTGGTCCGACGCGCTGAAGGCGTACTACCCGGACGGCCCCGACACCCCCGGCCTCGTGGTGCTGCGCGTGCGCACGGAGACCGCCGAGCACTGGCGCAGCCCCGGGACGGTGGCCACCGCGCTGCGCTGGGCGAAGGCCCGGACCACCGGCGAACAGATCGATCCCGGCGAGTCCAAGGTGGTGGACCTGTGAGCCTGCCGCCCATCCACCAGAACGCCTCCGCCGGACGGGACCCCGAGCGGCTGGACCTCGAGGAGGACCTGCGCCTGACCGCCGTGGTGCACGGCTCCGTGCAGGGCGTCGGGTTCCGCTTCTGGACCGCGCGCCACGCCGAGCAGCTCGGCCTGAGCGGCTCGGCGGTCAACAACGCGGACGGCACCGTGGGCGTGATCGCCGAAGGGCCCCGGCACGCCGTGCGGGACCTGCTCAAGGCCCTCAACGGCGGCGGCACGCCCGGCGCCGTCATGAAGGTGGACTCCCACTACGGCCCCGCCACCGGGGAGTTCCGCGGCTTCGTCACCGCCTGAGCCGCGCCCGCACGGCCGCGGCTCGCGTTCTACGATGGAGGCATGGCTCACGACGACGGGAGGGACCGCGGGCGCGCGGAGGACGGGCACGACCACGGGCCCGGGCACTCGCACGCCCGTCCCGGGACCGACCGGTGGCGGATCGCCACAGCCTTCGGGATCACCGCGGCGCTGTTCTTCGTGCAGCTGGTCGGCGCCCTGTGGACGGGGTCCCTGGCGCTGCTCCTCGACACCGCCCACGTGCTCACCGACGCGGGCGGGCTGCTGCTCGCGCTGGTCGCCGCGCAGCTGACCCTGCGCCCGCCGAGCGCCCGGCGCACGTGGGGCTGGCAGCGCGCGGAGATCGTCGCCGCGGCCCTGCAGGCGGGGGTGCTGCTGGCCGTGGGGCTGTTCGTGCTCGTGGAGGGCGTGCGCCGGTTCCTCGAGCCGCACCCGGTGGCCTCGGCCGAGATGCTGGTCTTCGGCGTCCTGGGCCTGGTCGGCAACCTCGTGGCGATGGCGGTGCTCTTCGGAGGCCGGCGCTCCAACCTGAACCTGCGCGCGGCGATGCTCGAGGTGCTCAACGACGCGCTGGGCTCGGTCGCGGTCATCGTCGCGGCCGTGGTCATCACCCTCACCGGCTGGATGCAGGCCGACGCCGTCGTCGCGCTGCTCATCGGGGCGCTCATCGTGCCCCGCACCATCCGGCTGCTCGTGGAGTCCCTGTCCGTGCTCATGGAGAGCGTGCCCCCCGGCCTCGACGTCGACGAGGTCCGCGGCCACATCCTCGAGCTGCCGCACGTGGTGGAGGTCCACGACCTGCACGCGTCCCGGATCTCCTCGGACCTGCCGGTGCTCACAGCCCACGTGGTGCTCGAGGAGGAGTACTTCTACTCCGGCGGCTCGGCCGAGGCGCTGGGCCGGATCCAGCGGTGCGTGGCCGAGCACTTCCCGGTGTCCGTCCAGCACTCCACGATCCAGCTGGAGCCCGCCGACCACGACGAGCCGGAGGTGTGCGCACCCCGTGACTCCTGAGCCCCCGAGCCCCGAGCACCACTGCCTGGTCGTGTTCGTCCCCGCCACCCACGCCGAGCAGGTCCTGCAGGCCCTGGGCGACGCCGGGGCCGGCCGCTCCGGCCACTACTCCCACACCGCGTTCGTGAGCCGCGGCACCGGCCGGTTCACGCCGCTGCCCGGGGCGCACCCCACGATCGGCGAGGTCGGGACGCCGCAGGAGGTCGACGAGGTCCGCATCGAGACGCTGTACCCGGCGGCCGAGCGCGAGCGCGTGCTGCGGGCGATGGCCGGGGCCCACCCGTACGAGGTCCCGGCCTTCACCACGTTCCCGGTCCACGACCGGGGCCCGTCCTTCGACGGGCAGGGCCGGCTCAGGAGCCGGCCGGATCCTGCCTGAGCGCCGAACGGATCAGGAACCGCTTGCCCTCCGGCGCCTCCACCGAGAACCCGGAGCCGCGCCCGTCCACCACGTCCACCGTGAGCAGGGTGTGCTTCCAGTACTCGAACTGCTCACGCGACATCCAGAACTCGAGCTCGGCCGTGGCCGGGTCCCCGGGCAGCGCGAACACGCCCAGGAGCACGTCCGCCGGGCCGGTGAGGAAGTCCCCGGCCGGATAGCACATGGGTGCGGAGCCGTCGCAGCACCCGCCGGACTGGTGGAACATCAGCCGTCCGTGGACGCTGCGCAGCTTGCCGAGCAGCTCCACGGCGGCCGGCGTCAGGGCCACGCGGGAGAACGTCTCGCCCTCGACGGCGGGCGCGGACTCCAGGACGGCGGTGTCCCCGGCGGTGTTGCCGGTGGTGTTCTCCGTGGTGTTCTCCGTGACGTTCTCTGCGGTGCTCACAGCACGCTCCTCGGCTCGGCGGTGTGATCCACGCTACAGCCGGGCGAGCAGTTCCTCCAGGCCGAGACCGTCCAGGACGCCCGCCGGGTGCGGTCCGGCCGCGGCGAAGGCGTCCGCCCACTCCCGGGGGAGGTCGCGGCGCCCGCCCACGAGGACCAGGTTGCCCGGATAGCGGCCCGTGAGCAGCCGCTCCTCGGCCAGGCACCACACGTCGGCGAGCGCCGCCCGCATGCCCCGCGCCTGATCGGCGAAGAACGCCAGCCCGGGGTCGTCGCCCACGTTGACGACCAGCACCCCGCCGGGCGCCAGCAGCCGGGCGGCCTCGGCGTAGAAGGAGGCCTCCGTGAGGTGGGCGGGGGCGTCGCGGCCGGAGAAGACGTCGAGGACCACGAGGTCCGCGGTCCCGGGGGCCACGACGTGCGGCAGGGCCGCCCGGGCGTCGTCGACCACGACCCGCACGTCCGCCCCCGCGGGCAGGGGCAGCGCCTCGAGGACGAACGCGGGCAGCTCGCGCTCGAGCTCCACGGCGACCTGCACCGAGCCGGGCCGGGTCGCCGCCACGTACCGGGCGAGCGTCAGGGCCCCGGCGCCCAGGTGGACCGCGGTGACCGGCGTGCCCGGCTCCGCCACGACGTCGACGACGCCGCCGATCCTCCGCAGGTACTCGTAGAAGATCTCCGCGGGGTCGGAGAGGTTCACGTGGGACTGCTCGGCACCGCCGATGGACAGCACGAACCCTCCCTCGGTGAAGCCGTCCGGGGTGATCTCGGCGTGCACGCCGGCGTCCTTGAGGTATCTGCGCATGCGCCCCATTCTCCCCGGGCCCGGGTCCCGGGGGTGGCGCCCTCCCCGCGGACGCGGGCGGCTGAGGGCCCGTCCGTCAGCCCCGGACGCGCTCGCGGATCCGCCGGGTGAGCTCCGCGGCGTCCTCGACGGCCTGCTCGCCCTGGGCCAGCCCCGCCCGCAGCTCCTCCCGGGTCCCGGCGTCCTTGAGGGAGCGGACGTTGATCTCCAGCGTGACCATGGCCGTGGCCACCGCGGCCCGGGCGGCCTCCGAGGCCGCCGCCAGGTCGCTGAGGACGTTGGGGTTGCACCAGCCAGTCAGTTCGCGCGCGAGCGCGACGACCTCGGCGCCCACCCCGATCAGCTCCCGCGGGGGCCCCGCGGCGCCCGCCGTGGCCTCCTGGACCGCGCGCGAGCGCTCCGCCTTCTCCTCGTCGGTCTCCTTCGGCAGCCCGTAGGCGGCCGAGAGCGCGCCGAAGGCCTCGGCGTCGTCGTCCGCGAGGCCCAGCGCCCGCGGGATCAGCTCCTCGGCGCGGTCCGCCGCGCGCTCGGCCCGGTCCGCGTGCTCGGAGCCCGTGGAGTAGCGGGCGGACATCGCGAGCAGGGCGGCACCCAGCGCCGCCTGCAGGGCTCCCGCAGCGCCGCCGCCGGGGGCGGGCTCGCCCGAGGCCATGCGCTCCACATAGGCCCTGATGTTCTCCGAGTTGATCACGGCGGTTCCTTCCGGTGGCGGGGCACCCCGCTCACCGCGGGCGCGGGCGGGGCGGTGACGTCCGCACGAGCCTAGCCGCCGGCCGGCACCGTGGGCAGGTGCGCGGCCCCGGTTGCCTCGTGTTCAACCGCTGTTCGTCCGGGTCGCCCAGGATCGGCGCTGACAGCGGAACGGACGAGGAGGATCATGAGGAGTCAGCGGATCGACGGCGGCCGCGACCGGGCGGACCCCGCCCACGGCCACGGGGAGGAGCACGGCATGGCGAGCACGACCGCCCGGCAGGAGCGCGCCGCGGAGCTGCTCGAGCGGGTCCTGGCCCTGGTCGACGTGGTGGTCCGGGCCCGCCGCGCGGCCGTGCCGCAGCTCGAGCGCGTGAACCCCCGCCACCGCCGCTCCGCGCTGAACCTCGTGGACTACGTGGCCGTGCGCAGCCAGGACGTGCGGGACCTGCAGCGGGACCTGAGCAGCCTGGGCGTGTCCTCCCTGGGACGGATGGAGGCGGGCGTGATGAGCCACCTGGGCGCCGTACTCGAGACCCTGCGGGCGCTCGCCGGCCGGGCGGAGGAGGACGTCGAGGTGCCCGGGCCCGTCGTGGCGCCCGACGGGCCCGGCCTGCCCGGTGCGGAGGTCCTGCGCCGCAACACCGCCGCGCTGCTCGGCCCTGGCCGGGACGGGCGCAGCACCCGGATCATGGTCACCTTCCCGTCGGAGGCCGCCGGGGACCCCCGGCTCGTCGAGGACATGGTCCGCGCCGGGATGGACGTGGCCCGGATCAACTGCGCGCACGACGGCCCGGAGCAGTGGGCGGCCATGGTCGAGCACGTCCGGGCGGCCGAGCGGACCCTGGATCTGGAGGTCCGCGTGGCCATGGACCTCGCGGGGCCCAAGCTGCGCACCGGACCGATCGAGCCCGGCCCGCAGGTCGAGAAGATCAAGCCCAGCCGCGACAGCAGCGGCAGGGTGACCGCCCCCGCCCGCCTGTGGCTGGGCGAGGCGGATCCCGCGGTGGACGACGACGCCCCGGCCGTCCCCGTGGCCGACGCCGCCTGGACCGCGGCCCGCACCCCGGGGGAGAGGCTGCGGCTCAAGGACGCGCGCGGCTCCGGGCGGACGCTGCGGGTGCTCGAGGCCACCGGGCCCGGCGTGCTGGTCGAGTGCTCCAAGACCGTGTACTTCGCCACGGGACTGGCCGTCGGCGCCGAGGACGGCACGGAGGGCGTGCTCGGCGAGCTCCCCGCCGTCGAGCAGTCCCTGCGCGTGCGCGCGGGGGACACCGTGGTGCTGACCCGGGACCTCACGCCCGCCCCGGTCCGGACCGAGAGCCCCTACCGGATCGGCTGCTCCCTGCCCGAGGTGTTCACGGACGCCCGGGAGGGCCAGCCGGCGTGGATCGACGACGGGAAGATCCGCTGTCGGATCACCGCCGTGGAGCCCGACGAGATCGCGCTGGAGGTGCTGCAGGCCGGCCCCGAGGGCACCAAGCTCAAGGCGGGGAAGGGCATCAACCTGCCCGAGACGGACCTGCGCGTCTCCGCGCTCACCGACGAGGACCGGTCGCACCTGCCGTTCGTGGCCGAGCACGCCGACATCGTCAACATGTCCTTCGTGCGCTCGCGGGAGGACGTGACCGACCTGCTGCGGGAGCTCGAGCGCATCGGCAACACCGCCCTGGACGTCACCCTCAAGATCGAGACCGTGGGCGGCTTCGAGGCCCTGCCGCCCATGCTGCTGGAGGCCATGCGGTGGCAGGACGTGGGGGTCATGATCGCCCGCGGGGACCTCGCGGTCGAGACCGGGTTCGAGCGCATGGCCGAGGTGCAGGAGGAGATCCTGTGGCTGTGCGAGGCGGGGCACGTGCCGGTCGTCTGGGCCACCCAGGTCCTCGAGTCCCTCGCCAAGAAGGGCCTGCCCTCCCGGGCCGAGGTCACGGACGCGGCGATGGGCCAGCGCGCCGAGTGCGTCATGCTCAACAAGGGCCCGTTCGTGGTGGACGCGATCGAGGCCCTCGACGACATCCTGGTGCGGATGGAGGGGCACACCCGCAAGAAGTCGGACATGCTCCGCCGGCTCAACGCGTGGGCGCCGCTCGTGGAGTGAGCCGTGCCACGACCCGTGCCACACTGGGGGGCATGGCCGCACGCGACACCGCCGTTCTCCGCTTCCTCGCCGCACCGACCGACGCCGGGCGCACCGGCACCGTGGACGGCGGGCGCGTCCTCGAGTGGATCGACAAGGCCGCGTACGCGTGCGCCGTGGGCTGGTCCCGGGCCTACTGCGTCACGGCGTACGTGGGCAACATCCACTTCGACCGCCCGGTGTGCGTGGGCGACATGGTGGAGGTCTCCGCCAAGATCGTGCACACGGGCCGGTCCTCGATGCACATCCGGGTGGAGGTGGCCTCCGCGGACCCCCGCGAGCACGGGGTGACGCTCAAGGACACGTGCCTGATCATCATGGTGGCCGTGGACGAGGACGGCCGGCCCACCCCCGTCCCGCAGTGGGCGCCCGAGACGGAGTACGAGCGGCAGCAGTCGGCCATCACGCAGCGGCGGATCGAGCTGCGCAACAGCATCGAGGAGCTGATGGGCCAGCAGCGGTACACGGACGAGGGCACGGCCGAGGAGACCGTGCTGCGCTTCCTCGCCGCCCCCACGGACATCAACTGGGGCGGGAAGGTGCACGGCGGCACGGCCATGCGCTGGATCGACGAGGCCGCGTACGTGTGCGGGGCCCGGTGGGCGGGCCGCCCGGTCATCGCCGTCTACGCCGGGGGCGTCCGGTTCTACCGGCCCATGCACATCGGCCACCTCGTGGAGGTCCGGGCGCGGCTCATCCACACCGCGGCCCGCGGCCTGCACATCTCCGTCAACTGCTGGTCCGGGGACCCCGCCACCGGCGAGCTCGCGCTGACGACCAACTGCCTCATGGTCATGGTCGCCCTCGACGACCAGGGGCACGCCCTGCCGGCCCGGCAGTGGGAGCCGGTCAGCCGGGAGGACCGGGACCTGGACGCGTTCGCCCGCGAGCTCGTGCGGCTGCGCGCCGAGTTCCCGGACTCCTTCCAGAAGGTCGATCCCTCCGTCTCCCGGCTGCCCGGGAGCTGACCGGGACCCGTCCTCCGCCATCGGCGAATCCCCGGGACCCGATCAGCCTGCTGTGCATATAGTGGGCCGAGAACCGCCGTCCCGGCACCCCACAAGGAGAGCACGCCATGGACCTGAATCCCCTGAACAACGCGTTCGACGACGAGGGCAACCCCAAGCCCGCCATGAACAAGCTCCTCGACACCGTGCTGCGCGTGCAGCGGCCGGTGGTCCTGAGCTTCGTCCAGAAGGAGCGCGCCGAGCACCCGGACGAGACGCCCGAGCAGATCGCCGAGCGGCTCGAGAAGTTCTACGTCCGGTCCGTGACGATGGGCGGCGGGGCCGTCGGCGCCACCGCGGTGGTGCCCGGCATCGGCACCGTCGCCTCCCTGGGGCTGTCCTCCTTCGCGGTGGTCGGCTACCTCGAGGCCACGGCCCTGTACGCCCAGGCGATCGCCGAGCTGCACGGGGTGCACACCGAGGACCCCGAGAAGACCCGCACCATGGTCATGGCCCTCATGCTCGGCGAGGACGGCCGCCAGGTCATGAACCAGATCCTGGCCAGCGGCACCAAGGGCAGGGGCATGATGTCCTCCTGGGGTCTGATGATGGGCAAGGACGACTCCAAGGCCTTCGACGTCAGCCGGATCATCCGCAACATGTTCGTCAAGCGCTTCCTGCTCAGGCAGACCGGAGCCGTGTTCGGCCGCGCCCTGCCCTTCGGGGTGGGCGCGATCGTCGGCGGGGGAGCGAACCTGGCCATGTCCAAGCAGGTCGTCTCCGCGACCCACGAGGCGTTCGGGCCGCTGCCCACGACGTTCCCCGCGGAGCTCGACCTCGAGGAGCGGGCCCCCCGGTTCGACGACCGGAAGGGCCGGAGGGGCAAGCGGGGCCGGAAGGCCGACACCGCCGCGGCCCACGGCGAGATCACCGGCGAGCAGTAGGCCCGGCACCGCGTTCCCGCACCGCCCGCAGCACGACGACGCCCCGCGCTCCGCGGGGCGTCGTCGTCGTTCACGACAGCTCCGCCGGGGCGTGGCCCCGCGTTCACCGTGCCTCCCTAGCCTGGGGCGTGAGCGGGGCCCACCGCGTCCCGACCGACAGCCGAGGGAGCGCAGTGCGGCCGATCGTCTACGCCCACCGGGGATCCAGCGCGGCCTTCCCGGAGCACACCCGGGCCGCCTACGTGCAGGCGCTCCTGGACGGCGCCGACGGCGTGGAGTGCGACGTCCACCTCAGCCGTGACGGCCACCTCGTCCTGCACCACGACGCCCAGCTGGGCCGCACGAGCGACGGCCGCGGCCCCGTCTCCGCCCGCACGCTGGACGAGCTGCGGCGGCTCGACTGGACCTCCTGGAAGGGCACGCGCATCCCGCCGGGCCACGGCGCGCCGGACCGCCAGCTGCTGACCCTCCCCGAGCTCCTGGACCTGCTGCGGGGCGCGGGCCGGCCCGTCGGTCTGGCCGTGGAGACGAAGCACCCCAGCCCGTTCGGCCACCGGCTCGAGGAGGAGGTCCTGGGCCTGCTGATGCGGGAGGGCTGGGACCCCGAGACCGGGCGGCTGGACGACGTCACGGTCTCGCTGATGAGCTTCCACCCCGACGCCGTCCGCCACTTCCTGGAGACGGTGCCCGCCCGGCACGTGTGCCAGCTCGTGGAGACGACCACCCGCCGCACGGTCCAGGACGGCCTCCGCGTGGGCCGCACGGCCGCGGCGGTCCTCCACGCCGGCATGCGCCTGGTGGTCCCGCCGGCGCTGCCCGTGATCTCGGCGGACCTCGTGGACCTGGTCGGACCGGGCCTGGACTTCGTCCGGGCCCGCCCCGACCTGGTGCGGCAGTGGCGGGCCGAGGGCCGCGTCCTGCGGGTCTGGACGGTCGACACCGCGCGGGACGTGGTCCTGTGCCGAGCCCTCGGCGTCCAGCAGCTCACCACGAACCGGCCGGCCGACGTGCTGCGCTGGGCCGGTGCGCCGGCCGGGATCCCGGCCGGCGTCCCGGCCGGCGCTCCCTTCGGCGTCCCTGCCGGAGCGCCGGTCGCGGGGGTCGTCCCGGGGGTCGTCCCCGAGGTCGTCCCCGGCCGGTCCCGGTCCGCCGCGGTGACGGTCGGGTAACGGGCGGTCACGTCACCGCCCGCCGGGGCGGGGCGCGCGTAAGCTCGTCAGCACCTGCCCGTTGTCCCGCCCCTCGCCCTCGTCGCGCGCCTCTCCACCCCCCACCGCCAGGAGACGGTCATGCCCACCCCGATCCCGCCCCGCGCCCCGGACGCCGGTGCCGTGCGCGCACCCGCCCCGGACCTCCAGGCCGAGGCCCTCCGGCTCGCCGAGCGCGTGCGCCGCGAGGTCTCCCGGGCCGTCGGCCCCGAGCGCATCGACTCCGAGCTGTCCCTGCTGAACCGGTTCGCCGAGCACGAGGACGTCGACGTGGTCGTCGGCCCCGTCCTGGCCGAGATCGTCGCCGCCGCCCTGCTCGCCGCCCGCCTCACGAGCGGGCTCGTCGACCCCACCACCGGGGCGGCGGCCTGGCGGGCCCTGGACGGGCTCGCCCCGCACCCCGCCCCCGGGATCGGGCGCCTCGAGCTGGACGTGCCCACCCGGCGGCTGCGCATGGGCCGCGGCACGGTCCTGGACCTCGCGCCGATCGCCGACGCGTGGGCGGCCGACCGCACGGTCCGGGTCTTCGCGCAGGAGCACCCCGGCCACGCGCTGGTCGCCGAGGTCGGGCAAGCCTGCGCCGTGGGCGGGCCGCCCGCCGCGGCCGCCGCCCTCGTCGGGGCGGCGCCGACGGCCCCCTCCCCGCGGGCCGCGGGCCCGCATACCGGCGTGGACGCCGGGGTCCGGGCGGCTCTCGTCGAGCGCGGCCGGCGGGGCCTCGCCGTGGTGGAGCACCCCGGGAGCGTCCTGGTCAACCCGGTGACGGGTACCGCCGCGGCGAGCCCGTGGGACCGGGTCGTGGTCGCCGCGCCGAGCGCGGTCGAGGCCCAGGCCTACGCCCGCGCCGCGCACGTGCTGGGACGGGACGCCCCCGGCTGGGTCGAGGCGTGCGGCGCCGACGGCGAGTTCACCGGGTCCCGGCCCGGCAGCACCCTCCGGCGCCGGTTCCGGACACCCGGCTGGCCGGGGCGGACGGGACGCACGGCGGCCTGAGCGCCGCTAGCATGAGCCCATGAGAATCGTCATCGTGGGCGGAGTCGCCGGAGGAATGTCCGCGGCCACCCGTCTGCGCCGACTGCTGGAGGACGCCGAGATCACGGTGTACGAACGCAGCGGCCACGTGTCCTTCGCCAACTGCGGTCTGCCCTACCACGTGGGAGGCGTCATCGAGGATCGCTCCGCGCTGCTCCTGCAGACCCCGCAGTCCCTCGGCGCCCGGTTCGGCCTCGACGTCCGGGTGGGGCACGAGGTCGTCGGCGTCGACCGGGACCGGCACGTGCTGCGCGTCCGGGACCTCGCCTCGGGCCGGGAGGAGGAGCAGGGCTACGACGCCCTCGTCCTCTCCCCGGGGGCGGTCCCCGTGCGCCCGTCCGTGCCCGGCATGGAGCGCGCCCTCGTCCTGCGCGACATCGAGGACACCGACGCGGTCGTGGCGGCGGTCCGGGACGCCCGCTCCGCCGTGGTCGTCGGCGGCGGCTACGTGGGCCTCGAGGTCGCGGAGAACCTCGTCCACCGCGGCCTGCAGGTCTCCCTCATCGAGGCCACCCCCCAGGTCATGGCCCCGCTCGACCCCGAGATGGTCGAGCCCGTCCACACCCTGATGCGCGAGCACGGACTCGACCTGCGGCTGGGGGCCACGGTCACCGAGGTGGGGGTGCGCACCGTGACGCTCGACGACGGTACGGAGCTGCCGGCCGACGTGGTCCTCGCCGCGGTCGGCGTCCGCCCGGACAGCACGCTCGCCCGGGCGGCGGGCCTCGAGGTCGGGGAGGGCGGCGGCATCGTCGTCGACGAGCACATGCGCACCTCCGACCCGGACGTCTACGCCGTGGGGGACGCGGTGGAGAAGCGCGACGCCCTCGACGGCTCCGCCACGCTCGTCGCCCTGGCCAACACGGCCAACCTCCAGGGCCGGCTGGTCGCCGACGTCATCGCCGGCATGGACGTGACCGACCGGCCCGTGCTGGGCACCTCCGTGGTCGGCGTCTTCGGCCTCACGGCTGCGGCCACGGGCTGGAACGAGAAGCGGCTGCGCGCCGCGGGCCGACCGCACCGCGCCGTCCACACGCACCCCGCGAACCACGCCGGCTACTACCCCGGGGCGGAGGGGATGACCCTGAAGCTGCTCGTGGACCCGGAGGACGACGCGATCCTCGGCGCCCAGGGCGTGGGCGGGGCGGGCGTGGACAAGCGCATCGACGTCATCGCCACGGCCATCACCGGCGGGATCGCGGCGGCCGACCTCGCCGAGCTCGAGCTGGCCTACTCCCCGCTGTACGGCTCCGCGAAGGACCCCGTGAACATGCTCGGCTACATCGACCGCAACCACCGGGACGGGCTCGTCGAGACCGTCCAGTGGCACGAGCTGGACGACCGCCTCGCCGCCGGGGCGACCCTGCTGGACGTCCGCACCCCCGGCGAGCACACCTCGATGCCGATCCCCGGCGGGATCAACATCGAGCTGGACCAGCTCCGGGACCGCCTCGACGAGCTGCCGGAGGGCGAGCTCGTGGTGCACTGCCAGGCCGGCCTGCGCGGCTACCTCGCCGCCCGCGTCCTGGCGCAGCACGGACGCGACGTCGTCAACCTCGACGGCGGCTACCTCACCTGGGCCGCCCGGCCGGACCGCGCCGCGGGGACGCCGTCCGGCGACGACGAGGACCGGGGCTCCCCGGCCGGCTGAGCGGCCCCGGGGCGCGCTGCAGCACGAGGCCCCCGTGCGGGG
>NZ_JBISWK010000139.1:0-24302 GCF_044462205.1 Kocuria rhizosphaericola
CCCCGCACGGGGGCCTCGTGCGTGCCGGAACGACCCGGTGGGTGTTCACGAAAGGTAATACGGCAGGTTTCTCCGTCCCCGGAACGGCGGGCGGGACGGGCGGCCGGTGACCCGCCGCCGGTGACCGGAGCGCACGGCCGGAGTGCCCGTCGCCGGCGGCCAAGGGTTCCGGATCCGCGCAGTTGCAGTCGAGAACGTCTCGTTGAGCGAGATCCCGGCCTGTGATCTTCACCACCGAAAACCGATCGAGCGGTCGGCATCGCCCCTGGCGGCCGGGCGACGAACGCATCGATAACGCAGGAATAACGCCGACGTGACGGTTCCGTGAGGAGGCCATAACACCCCGCTCCGTAGAACGGACGTGCCGGTAACACCGGTGCCCGTGCATCGAAAGGAGTTGGACATGACCTCAGTGCCACATCGCTCTCACCGCCGCGACAAGGCCGCGGCGGCCGAGCGAGTGCTGTGGGACGAGGCCGCGGCAACGGAAGGCCCCGCCGGAGCGCTTCCGTGGACGGAGCCCTCGACCCGGGGTGTTCGGAACACGGAGACGAAGCCCACCCGGCTGCACCACTTCTTCGAGCGCAGCTGCGATCTCACCCCCGACGCCCAGGCGCTGCACGCCGACGGCCGGGCCTACACCTACGCGGAGCTCGACGAGCTCGCCAACCGGCTGGCCCACCTGATCGCCGGCTACGGCCTGAGCGCGGGGGACCGCGTCGGGATCCTGCTCCAGCGCTCCACGATGCTCTACGCGTCCCTGCTGGCGATCCTCAAGACGGGCGCCACCTTCGTCCCGATCGACCCGAACCTGCCCGCGGACCGCGTGCAGTTCATCGCCGAGGACTCGGACCTGTCCCTCATGCTGACCTCCGCCGAGTTCGTGGCCGTGGTCGAGGACGCGCCCGCCGACGTCGTCGACGTCGGCCGGATCGGCGAGCGGCTCGAGGAGGCGCCCGCGCACCGCCCGGCGGTCCGCCACGAGGGCGACCCCACGTGCTACATCATCTACACCTCGGGCTCGACCGGCCGCCCCAAGGGCGTCGAGATCGCGCACTCGAGCATCTGCAACTTCATCGAGATCGTGCCCGAGGTCTACGACGTCCGCCCCGCGGACCGCGTCTACCAGGGCATGACCATCGCGTTCGACTTCTCCATCGAGGAGATCTGGCCGACCTGGGCCGTGGGCGCCTCCCTGGTGGCCGGCCCCACCGACGACGCCCGCCTGGGACAGGGGCTCGCCGAGTTCCTGCAGCGCATGGAGATCTCCGTGCTCTACTGCGTGCCGACCGTCCTGGCCACCCTGGAGCACGACCTGCCCCGGATCCGCAGCATCCTGGTGGGCGGCGAGGCGTGCCCCGCCGACCTCGTGGAGCGGTGGTCCACCCCCGAGCGCCGGATGCTCAACACCTACGGCCCCACCGAGGGCACCGTGACGGCCACGTGGGGCGAGCTGGCCCCCGGCCGGCCCGTGACCATCGGCAAGCCCCTGCCCACCTACGAGGTGCGGATCCTGGACGAGGAGATGAACGAGGTCCCCGACGGTGAGCCGGGCGAGATCTGCATCGCCGGCCCGGGCGTGGCCCGCGGCTACGTCAACCTACCGCACGTCACCGAGGAGCGCTTCCGCCCGCACCCGGACGGTCCCCGGGCCGGTCGGATCTACCGCACCGGCGACCTCGGCCGGTTCATGGCCGACGGCGAGATCGAGTACCTCGGCCGCGCCGACAGCGAGGTGAAGATCCGCGGTCACCGCGCGGACCTGCAGGAGATCGAGAACGTGCTGCGCCGGGAGGACGCGGTGGCGGACGCCGCCGTGAAGCTCGTCTCCGGCGGCGACGACGTCGCGGCGTTCCTCACCCTCCGCACCCCGGTGCGCGACGAGCGCGCCCTCTTCGAGCTGCTCCACGACTCCGTGGTCGCGGCGCTGCCGCCGTACATGGTCCCGTCCTTCTACGAGATCCTGCCCGCCATGCCGATGATGGTCAGCGGCAAGGTGGACCGGAAGAACCTGCCGGACCCCACCACGCCCCGCTTCGTCACGACGATGGGCCTGGTCACGCCGGAGACGGACACCGAGTGGGGGATCACGGAGGTGTGGTCGAAGGTCTTCCGCATCCCCGAGGACCAGCTCTCCGTGGAGGCCGACTTCTTCATGGAGCTCGGCGGGCACTCGCTGCTCGCCGCGACCGCCACGTCCGAGCTCCGCCGGGCGCACCCCGACCAGGACATCTCCATCGCGGACATCTACACCTACCCGACCGTGCGGGACCTGGCACGGCACCTGGACGCCGCCCCGGCGGCCGTCCCCGCCGTGGCCGCCCCGGACGACCGGCCCGCGCCGCTGCACCACACGAGCGGCCGGGTGGCGCTCTGCGGCCTCGCCCAGGTGACGACGCTGGTCCTGGCGGCCATGCTCGTCGGCTCCCCGCTCGCCGCGGTCCTGTACTCCTACAACGGGCAGTTCAGCTACGCCCTGATGTGGGACATGCTCCTCGTGGGCGTCCTGGTCTCCGTGCTGGCCCGCTTCTTCCTGCCGTTCCTCGGCTCCCGCGTGCTGGGCCGTCTCGTCAGACCCGGGCACCACGCCCTCTGGGGCAGGCAGTACTTCCTGCTGTGGTGCATCGACGGACTGACCCGGCTCTCGCCGCTCAGCCTCCTGACCGGCACCCCGATGGCCGCCGTCTACCTTCGGCTGCTCGGCGCCAGGATCGGCCCGGACGCCCACGTGGGCACCGCCGCCATCGGCCTGCCCTCGCTCGTCACCATCGGCTCCCGCGCCAGCATCGGCTACAACTCCTCCGTGCAGACCGCCCAGGTCGAGGAGGGGTGGGTGACCATCGCGCCGGTGCACATCGGCGACGACGCGTTCGTGGGCGCCAACGCCCTCCTGCAGCCGGGCGCCCGGATCGAGGACGGCGCCCGCCTGGCCGAGCAGTCCCTGGCCTCCCGCAACCAGTCCATCCCCGCCGGCGAGCACTGGCTGGGCTCCCCGGCCCGGCCCGGTGACGGCGACGACGAGCTGCTCGAGCGGATGGAGCGGCGCCCGCTGCCCAGCGGCCGCTGGCCGGCCCCGCTCGCGGCCGGGCTGCTCCTGGGCTGGCTGGTCCTCGAGATGATGCCCTTCGTCCTGGTGCTCCCGTCCTTCCTCATGATCTGGATCGCGGCCCTGGAGTTCGGCCTGCCCGTGGGACTCGCCCTCACCCCGGCGGTCGGCATCGTCTACGTGCTCACCGTCTGCGCCGTGGTCGCGGGCGGCCGCAAGCTCGTCCTGCGCCGGACGCCCACCGGCATCCACCCCGTCCGCAGCGGACTGGGTGTGCGCAAGTGGATGGCCGACCAGCTGCTCTCCACCAGCCTGGAGAGCACCAACGCCCTGTACGCCACGATGTACACCGTGCCCTGGCTGCGCGCCCTGGGCGCCAAGGTGGGCCCGCGCTCGGAGGTCTCCACGGTCGGCCACATCGACCCGGACCTCCTCACCCTGGGCGAGGGAAGCTTCGTCGCGGACATGGCCAGCGTCGGCAGCGCCGTCTACCACCACGGCCACCTGTACATGGAGCGCACCGTGGTGGGCGACCGCTCGTTCGTGGGCAACGCCGCGTTCGTGCCCTCGGGCACGCGGATGGGCGAGGGCTCCCTGGTCGGCGTCGCCTCGGTGCCCCCGGCCGACGTGCCGGACGGCACCTCCTGGCTGGGCTCGCCCGCCATGTTCCTGCCCCGCCGGCAGGACAGCGGCAACTTCGACGAGAGCCTCACCTTCCGGCCCTCGCGCAGCAAGGTGGCGGCCCGCCTCGTCATCGAGGCGCTGCGCATCACCGTCCCGCCGGCGCTGATCGGCCTGATCGGCTACCTGGGCCTGCTCGCGTCGGTGGCCCTGGTGCCCCAGCTGACGCTGCTCGGCTTCGTCGCGGTGCTGCCGCTCATCGCTCTGGCCACCGGGCTGACCGTGGTGCTCGCCGTCGTCGTCCTGAAGTGGGCGATCGTGGGCCGGTACCGCCAGCGCGTCGAGCCGCTGTGGGACAACTTCGTCCGGCGCAGCGAGTTCGTCACCGGTGTGTACGAGTCGGCGGCGGTCCCCGCCCTCATCGGCGGACTCGTGGGCACGCCCCTCATCGGGCCGGTCCTTCGCCTGTTCGGCGCGCAGATCGGGAAGCGGACCTACATCGGCACCACCTACCTGACCGAGTTCGACCTCGTCCACATCGGCGACGACGCCGCCGTCTCGACGGACGTGTCGCTGCAGACGCACCTCTTCGAGGACCGCGTGATGAAGATGTCCCACGTGGAGATCCTGCCCGGGGCCAGCGTCGGCGCGCGTTCCATCGTGCTCTACGACACGACCGTCGGCGCGGGCGCCTCGGTGGACGCGCTGTCCCTGGTGATGAAGGGCGAGCAGCTGCTGCCCCACACCACCTGGCGCGGCATCCCGGTGCGCTCGGCGGCGGCCGCGGTGACCTCGGGACGATGACCGGGCCATGAACGGCAAGAAGGTGTCCCCGCGACCCGGCACCGGGTCGCGGGGACACCGTCCCTCCTCCGGCCGGAACACTCCGGCCGGGCGCGCGTCAGGCGCTGCGCATGTGGCCCATCAGCTGAGTGATCTGGGGGGAGGGCGGCGCGCCGAGCTCGTCGGCCATCGTGCTGCAGAAGCTGCGGAAGGTCTGCAGGGCCGGGGCGTTGTTGCCCAGACCCAGGTCCGCCTCGATCGACACGCGGACCGCGCTCTCCCGCAGGGGGTCGAGGGCCCGGACGTTGTCGGCGAGCACGTGGGCCCGGTAGAAGTCCCCGTGCTCCAGGGAGAGCCGGGCGAGGTGCTCCACGGCGTTGACGTACAGGGTGCGCAGCCGGTCCTGCTCGGCCATGACCCAGGCGTCGTACCAGCCGGGCAGCAGCTGGGCACCGTCGGGGGACAGGAACCAGGGATCCTCCGCCACGGGCGCCGTGGCGGTGGCCGCCCGGTGCAGGGACTCGCGCAGCTCGTGCAGGTCCACGGTGACCGGCTCCGCCAGGGCGATGTTGTTGCCCCGGGTGCCGACGGCCCCGGGCACCTGGCGCGAGAGGTTGAAGACGGTGGTGCGCAAGCTGCCCATGGCGCGCTCCGCGGTCCGGTCGGGCCACAGCAGCTCGCCGAGGAAGCGGCGCGGCTTGGGACCGAGCACGGCGAGCGCGGCCAGCAGGCGCTGCTGCCGGTGGCCCAGGGCCAGCACGGTCCCGTCGAGCTCGACCTCGACGTTGCCGAGCAGGCGCAGCCTGATCGAGAGTTCCCCATCCATTGTCACGATCCCCCACTGTCATGATCACAGTTCCCCGGTGCGCCCGGAGCCTGCCTTCCCCCGAAGGCCGTGGTCCGAGCACCGTCCTCTCCGGTCCCGCGGACCCGGATCCAGGTCCGCCGCGAGAGAGGGCTCAGGCACCGATGATCCCGTGCGATGGACCGTGAGTCAAAAGCGAACGCCTGGAGGGCGTCAAAAGCAAACATTTTCCGAGACGGCAGTCGCGCGCCCCTGATCCGGAGTGGCGCGTGCGCCGAGACAGTGGTATACGGCAGTTCCCCGCTGCCGGCGTGGCCGGCCGGGGGCACGAGCTCAGGAGTTCTACCGATGACCGACCAGCGACCCGTCACGGGCGTCCGCACGGACCCCCTCGGGAACATCGTCGCCCTGTGCAATCCCGCAGAGGTGTGGTCCCCCCGGTCGACCACCCGGATCATCCGGGACATCGAGAGCGGGGTCCACCTCTACTACGTCCCGGGATCCTCGGGGCAGCTGCGGGTCCGCGTGATCTCCGCCGGGTGCGAGAAGCGGCTGTGGGCCGCTCCGGCGGACACCGTCTGCAACAACCTGCACGACCTCCCGTCCGTCTGAACCGCGAGGGCCCGGACCGCCGCGGCCCGGACCCAGGGTCCGGACGCAGGGTCCGGCCGGCGACCTGCGGCACGGGGCGCCGGGGCGCGAGCAGGCCCCGGCACCCCGTGCTCAGGCCGGGCGCGGGCTCACAGGAAGCGCACGAGCTCCGCCGCGATGCCCGTGTAGGTGCCCGGGGTCAGCGAGGACAGCCGCCGCTCCGCGGCCGGGGACAGGCCCAGGCCCGCCACGAACTCCTGGAGCCGGCCGGCGTCCACGCGCCTGCCGCGGGTCAGGTCCTTGAGCCGCTCGTAGGGGTTGTCCATGCCCTCGACGCCGGCGATCGCCTCGGCGCGCATGACCATCTGGACCGCCTCGGCGAGGACCTCCCAGTTGGCGTCCAGATCGGCGGCCAGGACCGCCTCCGCCACGTCCAGGCGGGCCAGTCCCTTGCTCACGTTCGAGACCGCGAGCAGGGAGTGCCCGAAAGCCACCCCGATGTTGCGCTGGGACGAGGAGTCCGTGAGGTCGCGCTGCCACCGGGACGTCACGAGCGTGGCGCCGAGGGCGTCCAGCAGGGCGTTGGAGAGCTCGAGGTTCGCCTCGGCGTTCTCGAAGCGGATGGGGTTGACCTTGTGGGGCATGGTGGACGAGCCCGTGGCGCCCTCCACCGGGATCTGCTGGAAGTAGCCGATCGAGATGTAGGACCACACGTCGGTGCAGAAGTTGTGCAGGATCCGGTTGAACCGGGCGAGGTCGGCGTAGAGCTCGGCCTGCCAGTCGTGGGACTCGATCTGGGTGGTCAGCGGGTTCCAGGACAGGCCCAGGCCCTCCACGAAGCCGCGCGAGACCTCCGTCCAGTCCGCGTCCGGGACGGACGCGTAGTGGGCGGCGTAGGTGCCCGTGGCGCCGTTGATCTTCCCCAGGTACTCCGTGCGCTCGATCCGGGACAGCTGGCGGCCCAGGCGGTGGGCGACCACCGCCATCTCCTTGCCCAGGGTGGTGGGCGTGGCGGGCTGGCCGTGGGTCCGGGAGAGCATGGGGGTCTCGGCCGCGGACTCGGCCAGTGCCGCGACGTCGGCCACGAGCGCCCGGGCGGCGGGCAGCCACACGTCGGTCGTGGCGTCCTTGACCCCCAGGGCCCAGGCCAGGTTGTTGATGTCCTCGGACGTGCAGCCGAAGTGCACGAGGGGGACGAGGTGCTCCAGTCCCAGGGCGGGCAGCCGGCGGCCGATGTAGTACTCCACGGCCTTGACGTCGTGGACCGTCACGGCCTCGATCTCGGCGAGCTCCGCGATCGACCCGGCGTCGAAGTCCGTGACGATCCGGCGCAGCCCGGCGGTCTGCTCGTCGGTCAGGGGCGCCAGGCCCGGCAGCACCGAACGCTCGGCGAGGTGGACGAACCACTCCACCTCCACGTGCACGCGGTTGCGGTTGAGAGCGGCTTCGGAGAGGTGGTCGACCAGCGGGGCGACCACCGGCTGGTAGCGGCCGTCGAGGGGTCCCAGCGCGACGGGCGGGACGGCGGCGGCGAGCGCCGCGCGCCCTGAGGACAGGATGCGATCGGTGTTGGGCATGGGCACATTCTCCCACGGCGAACAGACCCGGCCGGGCGGACAATTTGTCGTCCGCCACCAACTTTCCCGGGACCCGGTTGTAGCTTTCACGCCGAAAACCACCGGGTCGTCCGGAGGGGCGTCATCCACCGGGGACCCCCGGGGAGCGGGGGATAGCATGACCTCCATGAGTACCAGCGACGCTACCCGCACCCTGGCCGGCACCAGCCCGGCCCCGGGCCCGGCCACCGCCACCACCTCGGCGGTCCGGCCGCGCCCTGCCCTGTCCCGTCTGCCCCGCTACGCGGCCGGCAAGCCCCCGGTCGTGGTGGACGGGCTCGTGTCCTACAAGCTGTCCTCCAACGAGAACCCGTTCGGGCCCGTGCCCGCCGTCAAGGAGGTCCTGGCCGACTGGGACGCGGTGCACCGCTATCCCGAGACGACCTCCGCGGAGCTGCGGGAGGTGCTCGGCGAGTTCCTCGGCGTGCCCGCCGAGGACGTCGTCACCGGCGCCGGCAGCCTCGGCGCGCTCAACCAGCTGCTCGGCGCCTTCGTGGGCGCCGGCGAGGACGGCACCCCGGACGAGGTGGTGCACGCCTGGCGCTCCTTCGAGGCCTACCCGATCAGCATCGGGCTCTCCGGCGGGCTGGGCGTCCCGGTCCCGAACCGCCGCGACGGCTCCCACGACCTCGAGGCCATGGCCGCGGCGGTCACCGGCCGGACGAAGGTCGTGCTGCTGTGCACGCCGAACAACCCGACGGGTCCCAGCCTCACCACCGCGCAGGTCGAGGGATTCCTCGCCGCCGTGCCGCGCGACGTCGTCGTGGTGATCGACGAGGCGTACCAGGAGTTCCAGCGCCGCGACGACCTCGTCAACGGCATCGACCTCTACCGGCAGCACCCCAACGTCGTCGTGCTGCGGACGTTCTCCAAGGCCCACGGTCTCGCCGGCCTCCGGATCGGCTACTCGGTGGCGGGCCAGGGGATCACCCAGTACCTGCGCCAGGCGTCCCCCGCGTTCTCCGTGACCGACCTCGCCCAGCGTGCCGCGATCGCGTCCGTGCGCCACTACGACCAGGTGGCCGAGCGCGTCCAGCGGGTCGTCGACGAGCGGGAGCGCGTCCTGGCCGGGCTCGACGAGCTCGGCTGGCCGTACCCGGAGACGCAGGCGAACTTCGTGTGGCTGAACCTGGGGGAGCACAGCGGAGGCTTCGCCGAGCTGTGCGACGCCCACGCACTGTCCGTGCGCCGTTTCGGCGCCGAGGGCGTGCGCGTGACGATCGGCGAGCCGGAGGCCAACACCCGGTTCCTGGAGCTGTGCGCGCAGTTCCCCCACCCGCCCGTGCTCTGACCCGCGGCCCCGCCGGCCCGGTTCCCTCCCGAGCAACCCGAAAGGACGTCCAGCCCATGGATGCCGCTCCATCGTCCCCGGCCGCCCAGGTGCCGGCCCGCACCGTGCCGACACCGGAGGTGCGCACGCGCCTGGTGCGGCTCCTCGACCGGGACGGCCGCCGGAGCGAGGACCCGGTCCTGTCCCCGTACGTGCGCGACGTCGGCGCCGACCAGCTGCGCGAGCTGTACCGCTCGATGGCCCTGGCCCGTCGTTTCGACGAGGAGGCGACCCACCTCCAGCGGCAGGGACAGCTGGTGCTGTGGGCGCCGATGCGCGGGCAGGAGGCCGCCCAGGTGGGCTCGGCCCGGGCGCTGCGCCCGGTGGACCACGTGTTCCCGACCTACCGCGAGCACGCCGTGGCCATCGAGCGGGGCGTCGAGCCCGCCGAGCTGCTCACCGTGTTCCGCGGGCACAGCGCCGGGGGCTGGAAGCCGAGCGAGCACCACATGAACGTGTACTCGATCGTGCTCGGGTGCCAGGTCCCGCACGCCGTGGGCTACGCCATGGGCATCGACCTGGACCGGCGGGCCGCCGAGGCGGAGGGCCGGGAGGTCGAGCCGGCGGCCGCGGTCGTCTACTTCGGGGACGGCACCTCCACCCAGGGCGAGGTCCACGAGGGCATGGTGTTCGCCGCGTCCTACGACGCCCCCGTGGTCTTCTTCGTGCAGAACAACCAGTGGGCCATCTCCGTTCCGTTCAGCACCCAGTCCCGCGTGCCCCTGGCCGAGCGCGCCGCCGGGTACGGCTTCGAGGGGATCCGCGTGGACGGCAACGACGTCCTCGCGGTCCTGGCGGCCTCGCGGTACGCGCTCGAGAAGGCCCGCACCGGTCAGGGCCCCGTGCTCGTGGAGGCCGAGACCTACCGGCTGGGGGCCCACACCACCGCGGACGACCCCACGAAGTACCGCCTGCGGGAGGACGAGAGCCGCTGGAGCGAGCTCGACCCGCTGATCCGCCTCGAGGCACACCTGCGCGACGCGCACGGCACCGGCGACGAGTTCTTCGCCGACGTCGCGGCCGACGCCCAGGCGTTCGCCGACCAGGCCCGCACCCTGGTGCTGGCCATGGACCCCCCCGTGCTCGAGGACTTCTTCGACCGGCCCTACGCCGAGCGCCACTCCCTCGTGGAGGAGGAGCGCGCCTGGTACGCGGCCTACCAGGCGGGCTTCGCGGACACCGACAGCGGCGACGACGACGACACCGACGACGACGACGTCGCCGGGCCGGACCGGGGCACGCAGGCCTCGGGGCTGACCGTGGCCGCCGACCCCGTGACCGGCGCCCCCGACGCGCGGACCGCCGGCACCGAGGAGGACCTCGCATGAGCACCGCTCCCGACCTGACGATCGCGAAGGCGGTCAACGCGGGCCTGCGCCGGGCCATGGAGGAGAACTCCCGGGTGCTCCTCATGGGCGAGGACATCGGCTCCCTGGGCGGCGTCTACCGCGTCACCGAGGGGCTCAAGGCGGACTTCGGCGCCCACCGCGTCATGGACACCCCGCTGGGCGAGGCCGGGATCGTGGGCACCGCCATCGGGCTGGCCCTGCGCGGCTACCGGCCCGTGTGCGAGATCCAGTTCGACGGCTTCTCCTTCCCGGCGTTCAACCAGATCACCACGCAGCTGGCGAAGATGCGCAACCGCACCAACGGGGACGTCACCGTCCCGGTGACGATCCGCATCCCGTACGGCGGGGTCATCGGCTCGGTGGAGCACCACTCGGAGTCCCCCGAGGCCCTGTTCGCGCACACGGCGGGGCTGCGCATCGTCACGCCGTCCAACGCCCAGGACGCCTACTGGATGACCCAGCAGGCCATCGCGTGCGAGGACCCCGTCATCGTCTTCGAGCCGAAGCGGCGGTACTGGCTCAAGGGCGCGGTGGACGTCGAGCGCCCGGCCGCCGATCCGTTCTCCGCTCAGGTCGTCCGGCCGGGCGAGGACGCCACCGTGGTCGCCTGGGGTCCTCTCGTGCCCGTCGCGCTCGCCGCGGCGCAGGCCGCGGAGGAGGACGGGCGCAGCATCGAGGTGATCGACCTGCGCTCGCTGTCGCCGATCGACTTCGACACCCTCGAGGACTCCGTGCGCCGGACCGGCCGCCTCGTCGTCGCCCACGAGGCCCCGACGTTCGGCGGCCTCGGCGGGGAGATCGCCGCCCGCCTCACCGAGCGGGCGTTCTACTCCCTCGAGGCGCCGGTGCTGCGCGTGGGCGCCTTCCACCTGCCGTACCCGGTGGCCGCCGTCGAGGACCAGTACGTGCCGGACCTCGACCGGATCCTCGAGGCCCTGGACCGGTCCTTCGCCTACTGACCCCGCCGACCCGGTCGCCGGACCCCGGGTCGGCGGCACCGCAGCCGGCCCGGGAGCCGCGCGAGAGAGGAAGTACTGACATGCCCCAGATCTTCAACCTGCCCGACGTCGGCGAAGGCCTGACCGAGGCGGAGATCCTCGCGTGGAAGGTCGCGCCGGGGGAGACCGTGACGGTCAACCAGGTGCTCGTCGAGATCGAGACCGCGAAGTCCGTGGTCGAGCTGCCGTCCCCGTACGCCGGGACCGTCCTGGACCTGCTGGTCCCCGAGGGCAGCACGGTGGAGGTCGGCACCCCCATCATCGCCGTGGGCTCCCCGGGCGAGTCGCCGGACCCCGCCCCGGCCTCCGGCGTCCCCGGGGTGCTCGGCGAGGGCGGGGACCCCGGTGCCGGCGCGGACCGCCCGCTCGTCGGTTCCGGGCCGAAGGCCGACCCCGTGCGGCGGCGCCGCAGGGTGGCCCTGCCCCAGGAGCCGGAGCCCGGGCCGGCCCGTCCCGCGGGGTGGTCGGAGAAGCTGTCCCGGGGCCCGCTGGGGCCCGGGCTCGGCGGCGGGATCGGCACGGCGGCCCAGGGCATCGCCGGGCGCGCCGCCCGGCTGGCCGGGGACAGCGGCGTCTGGCGCCGGCCCGGCCGCGGCGACGGCCCGGCGCCCACGGCGGTCGAGAGCGTCCCGCGCCGCCCCGCGCTCGCGAAGCCCCCCGTCCGGAAGGCCGCACGGGACCTGGGCGTCGACCTCGCCGACGTCCCCGCGACGGGCGCGGCCGGACAGGTCACCAAGCAGGACCTGCTGGCCCACGCGGCGCGGCTGGGCGCGCCCGCGGACCGGCGCCGCCCCGCGGCCCCGGAGGAGCGGATCGAGCGGATCCCCGTCAAGGGCGTGCGGAAGGCCACGGCGCAGAACATGGTGCGCAGCGCGTTCAGCGCCCCGCACGCCTCGGTCTTCGTGGAGGTCGACGCCTCGCGCACCATGGAGTTCGTCCAGCGGCTCAAGGCCGCCCCGGACTACGAGGGCGTCAAGGTCACGCCCCTGCTGGTGCTCGCGAAGGCGGTCCTGTGGGCCGCGGCCCGCAACCCGATGGTCAACGCGACGTGGACGGACGAGGAGATCCTCGTCAAGCACTTCGTCAACCTGGGCATCGCGGCGGCCACGCCGCGCGGGCTCATGGTCCCCAACGTCAAGGACGCCCAGGACCTCTCGCTGCGGGAGCTGGCCGTGGCCCTCGACGAGCTCTCGCGGACCGCGCGGGCGGGACGGACCCAGCCGGCGGACATGCAGGGCGGCACCCTGACCGTGACCAACATCGGGGCCCTCGGCCTCGACACCGGCACGCCGATCATCAACCCCGGCGAGGTGGCGATCATCGCGTTCGGGAGCATCAAGCAGAAGCCGTGGGTCGTGGACGGCGCCGTGGTGCCCCGCTGGGTGACCACGCTGGGCGGTTCCTTCGACCACCGCGTGGTCGACGGGGACCTCGCGGCCCGCTTCACCGCGGACGTCGCCCGGATCCTCGAGGAACCGGCGCTGCTGCTGGAGTGAGCCCCGCCCGGGGCGCGGACGGCACGGCAACGGCCCCGCACCGATCGGTGCGGGGCCGAGTGCTGCGTCGTCGACGCGCGTGCCGCCACGTCCCGCGGCTCTCCCCGCCGGGCCGAGGCCCGGCGCCGCACCGACGTGGAACAGGGCGGTGGCTCACCGTGCCCGGCGTCCCATCTCCTGTGGACCCGTGATTGAAATCCCCCCAGACACAATCACACATCTCATTCACGATGGATCACTCGTGCGACGCCGGCCGCGGTGGCAACCTGCCCGTCGGCCCCGGCACTTCCGCCGGAGACCTGTCCCCCGCGCCCGGAGGACCGCCTCAGCGCGACCTCCTGACGTCCAGGACTGGGACCAGTATTGCGGAGGCCTGGACAAAAGTCTGTCCCCCGAAGTGCGCATGGTGGGGTGTGACCGCGCTCACGCGGGCAGCGGCGGACGTAGGCTGGGCGCATGCCTCCGCACCTGCCGCCCCACCCCTCCGCACGCTCGGCGGTGCCGCCGTTCCGGGTGATGGAGATCCTCGCCGACGTCGAACGACTGCGTGCCGCCGGCCGGGACGTCGTCTCGCTCTGCGCGGGAGAGCCCTCCGGCGGCGCCCCGGGCCCCGTGGCGCGGGCGGCCGCCCGCGTGCACGCCCGCAACGAGGGGCTCGGCTACACCCCCGCCCTCGGCATCGAGCCGCTGCGCCGGGCGGTGGCCGGCCACTACGCCCGGTGGTACGGCCTCGACGTCCGGCCCGAGGAGGTCGCGATCACCACGGGGGCCTCCGGGGCGCTCGTGCTCTCCTTCCTGGCGGCCTTCGACGCGGGGGACCGGGTGGCGGTGTGCCGGCCGGGCTACCCGGCCTACCGCAACACCCTGGCCGCGCTGGGCGCCGACGTGGTGGAGCTCGACTGCGGTGCGGCGACCCGGTTCCAGCCCACGCCCGGTATGCTCGACGCCGCGGTCGCCGCGCACGGGCCGCTGCAGGGCCTGGTGGTGGCGGGTCCCGCGAACCCGACCGGCACCGTGCTGGAGCCGGCGGAGCTGGCGGCGCTGGCCCGTTGGTGCGCCGAACACGGGACGCGCCTGATCAGCGACGAGATCTACCACGGGATCGTGCACACCGCCCCGGAGGACGGCGGCCCCCGCGACAGCGGGCCGTACCGGGGCACCAGCGCGTGGGAGCACGACCGCGACGCCGTGGTGATCTCCTCCTTCTCCAAGTACTGGGGGATGACCGGGTGGCGGCTGGGCTGGGCCCTGCTGCCCCGAGACCTCGTGGCCGCGGTCGACGCGCTGGCCGGCAACCTCAGCCTCTGTCCGCCCGCCGCCGCGCAGCAGGCCGCCGTGGAGGCCTTCACACCGGACGCCTACGCCGAGGCGGACCGGGCGGTCGAGCAGTTCGCGCGCTCCCGGAGCCTGCTCCTGGAGGCCCTCCCCGCGCTCCGGTGGGGGGAGGTCGCGCCGGCGGACGGGGCGTTCTACCTCTACGCCGACCTCGGGGAGCAGCTCGAGCGGCACGGCAGCTCCCTGGAGTGGTGCCGGCGGCTGCTCGAGGCGGAGGCCGTCGCGGTCGTGCCGGGGCTGGACTTCGACGCCGCTCGCGGCCACCGCACGGTCCGGCTGTCCTTCGCGGCTGGGCCCGAGCGGGTGGAGGAGGCGGTCACCCGGATCCTCCGCTTCCAGTCCCGTTCCTGAAGCACCCCGCGAGGTGCCCGGGGAGCACGCCGGTGCGGAGCAGGAACCGGTGCGCGGTGGTGCGCCCCACGAAGACGAGTCCCCGTTCCTTGAGCCGGCCCGCCAGGCGGTCCCCCTCGGGGGAGCGGCGGGACTCCTCCAGCACGGTCAGCGGCGGCTCGGCGGTGGCCGGCCGGAGGTCCCCGACGTGCTCCGCCCAGTCCTCGGAACCGAGCCCGCGGCAGGCGCGGGCGTTGTGCACCACGGCCTCGATCTTGACCCGGTTGCGGATGACCGCGGGATCCAGGAGGAGCTCGTCGACCTCGTCCTCCGTCATCCGGGCGATCTCCCCGGGGACGAAGCCCCGCATCGCCCGGCGCAGGCCCTCCCGGCGCTGGGCGATGCTCCAGCGGGCCAGGCCCGCCTGGAAGATCTCCAGGCTGAGGGACTCGAACCAGCCGGAGGAGTCCGCGGGCAGCGCACCCCAGCGCCGGTCGTGCTCCTCGAGGGCGGCCGGGCCCGTCGGAGCCCACGGGCAGCGGCGCAGACCGTCCCCGCAGAGCACGGCGCGGAAGGCGTCGCCGGGGGAGTGGTCGTCGGGGGGCTGGTTGTCGTCGGCGGGGCGCGGGCCGTGCCCGGCGGAGGCGGTGTCCATGGGGCCACGGTAGGAGTGCCGGGACGGCGGGCCGGGGCGGCGCCGCCCTCTGTGGACGGTGCCGCCCGGGCACGGGGCCCCAAGCCCCCGGGTGCAGTGCGGGCGCCCGCACCGCGCGGTGGAGCCGGTCAGAACCGGGAGACCTCACCGGTGCCGTCCGCGATCTCGATGGCCACCGGCTCCTCGTCCTCGGCGTTGCCGTCGTGCACGATGAACACCGCGGCGGGTTCTCCCTCGGGGAAGGCGCGGATCGTGACCGATCCCGAGGTCGCGGCGTTGAGCACCTCCATGGCCTGGCGGGTGGCCGCGCGCAGCACCGCCGTGGGCAGGGGCTTGCCGCGCTCGTCCAGGATGTCCACCTGCACGCCCCGGGCCCGTGCCGCCCGCGTGACCTCGAGCAGGTAGGGGGTGGCGATCGAGCGGCCCCGGATCGAGTCCCGCAGCTGCGCCTCGGTGAGCCGGAACTGCTCGATCTCGTACTCGGAGACCGGGGAGGGGTCGTGCGCGATCCGCTCGAGCAGGCCGCCCGCGAGGCGGCGCACCTCGTGCACGCGCTGCACGGACGCGTTGACGGTGTCCTTCTCGGCCTCGTCGTGGGTTCGCGCGGAGATCACCATGTCCCGGGCCTCGGCGAACGCGGCGGAGGCGCGGTCGTACTCGCGCGCGATGAGCTGGCTCGCGAGCAGCAGGGCCGCCGCCGCGGCGTTGGTCAGCGCGGCGTCCCAGAGGCCGAGGGCGGAGCGGGCGCCCCACGTCATGGACACGGCGACCGCGATGACGAGCGTGGCCCAGCCCCACCCGGCGCGGCGCCGGATGCCCAGGGCCACGAGGAAGCCGTCGAAGCCCAGGGTGAACCACTGGCCGCCGAAGAGCTCCGCCTGGGGGTTCAGCGCGTCGTAGGAGCGCTGGATCGACACCAGCATGAGGAGCACGCCGAGAGCCGCGGGCAGGTCGGGCAGCCGGCGCTGCCCGTACGGGTACACGACCAGCGCCACCGCGACCACGTAGGTCACGAGCGCGGCCTGCATGAGGTCCGGCTTGTCCATGCTGGACGTCTGCAGCAGCCCCAGCACCACGGGGATCAGGAAGAACACCGCGGCGGCCACCAGGCTCAGGGGATGGAAGAGCGCGCGGGAGATCACGGCTGCGCGTCCCGGGGCCACAGGATCGTCACGCGGGTGCCCCGGCCCGGTGCGCTGTCGACGTCCACCGCGCCGCCCACGTGGCGCACGTTGCCCAGGATGGACACGCGCACCCCGAGCCGCCGGGAGTCGATGCTGCGGATCTGGAAGCCGCGGCCGCGGTCCACCACCTGGAAGCGCAGGAAGAAGCCCTCGGGGTTGACGGGGGTGGGAGGGCACACGCCGCCGTCCATGGTCACGAAGGTGACCTCGGTGCCGGCGTGGCGGGCGCTGTTGGAGACCGCCTCGGTGACCGCCTGCACGAGCGCCTGCGCCGTCTCCACGGGGATGAGGGGCCGCGGCTCGCCGGGAGGCCTGATGTAGGGGGTGATGCTGTTGAAGCGCACCCGGTTGCGCCACGGGGACAGGGCCTCGAGCAGGTCGTCGAGGAGGGTGTGCACCATGGTGGTGCCCTTGCCCTCGGCGCGGCGCTCCTCGAAGGCCAGGACCCCGAGGGCCCGCTGCGCCAGTTCACGGGTGCGCCGCTGGACGGGCCCGGGGGCCCGGCCGGCGTCGAGCAGGGCGGCCATGACGTTGTCGTGGATCAGGCGGTCCAGCCGCTCCTGCTCCTCGGCCTGGGAACGGGAGCGGTTCAGCTGCAGCTCCTGCGCGATCGCGGCCGCGTAGACCTGGTCCGCGTTCTGCCCGCCCTTGTAGACCAGGCTGATCAGCACCACGAGGACCACGCCGAACGCGATCCGGCTCGTGGCGTCGAACAGCACGCCCATGACGTCCGCCGCCTCCGTGATGCGCACCATGACCAGGACGTAGAAGACCGTGACGGACGCCAGGTACGCCACCGCCAGCTCGATGCTCCACGCGATCACCGTGGCGGCGGCCGCGAGCAGGATGAACGGCTCCACCCACGGGTCCTGCGGCGGGGAGGCGCCCGTCCAGGCGAGCGGGAGGGTCAGGACGGCGAGCGCCACGAGCACCGGGGACGCGAGCACCGGCCACATCCGCACCTGTCGCCTGGCGCCCTGGAAGAGGAGCGCGCAGCCGTTGAGCAGGAGCGCCACCAGGAACACCTGGTGCCACCGCTCGAAGGCGGGCAGCTGCTCCCCGAGGACGGTGAGGGCCTCCAGGAACAGCGCGACGACGACCAGCCCGTGGCAGATGTTCGCGAGCAGGTGGATGCGGTAGGAGTTCATCCCCAGCTCCTGCGGCGAGGTCGGCACCAGGAGGCTGGTGCGGCGCCTCCGCGCGGGAACCTTCCGGTAGGCGAGCGAGGACCGGGGCGCGACGTGGCTCACGGAGCGGGAGTCCTCACCGGGGCGAGGGGCGGCTCACAGATGCTTCTCCGCCGTGTTGATGTCCGCCGTGGGCTCCACGAGCCCGTCCTCGATGGCCCGGATGCGCAGGTCGATCTTGGTGGGCGCCGGGCGTCCGACGCGCGCGTACTTCTCGCGGATGCGGTCGATGTTGGTCTTGACCGCGCTCTGCTTGATCCCCATCCGGCGGGCGACCTGGACCTGGGCGAAGCCGGAGGCGTAGAGCCGCAGGGTCTCCTGCTCCCGCGGGGAGAGGCTGGCCCGGGAGAACTCCACATCACCGTCGATCGCGGCGGCGAGCTCCTTGGTGATCACGGGCTTGCCCTCGGCGATGTTGCGGGCCTCCTCGATCGCGTGCTCGAGCGGGTCCGACTTGCGCACCAGGCCCAGCGCGCCGGCCCGCAGCGCCTCGCGGATCAGCGCGGCGTTCTCGCCGATGCTGAAGATCAGCACCTTCATGCCGGCGGCGCGCAGCAGCTCCACGTTGGTGGCGGGTCGGGACAAGTCGTCGAGGGACAGGTCCAGGAGCACGACCTCGCACTCGATCCGCTTGGCGCCCTGGGCGGTGAGGGCGGGGTTCTCGGGGTCCCGGCCCAGCTGGTCGAGGAGGGCGGGCACGCTGGACGCCGATCCGACGAGCTTCACGTCGGCCTGCGAGGTCATGGAGACGAGGCGGACGCCCTCCCGGACGACCTCGTGGTCATCGACGACGGCGACAAGGGTGGACGGCATGGGCGTTTCCTCCGGGTGCTGCTCGGTGGGCCGGTCCGCAGATTTCCGCGTGGGGGTGACGGCTCTCACCGAGGTGCTCCGATTGTCCCCCTTCTTGTGGTGGGATGCGAACCCGACACGGTGCGGGGACGCAAAGTTACCGACCCGGATCCCCCCAGCCCTCCCCCCAGCGGTCGACCCTGCGGTGGTAGCGGACACCCCACAGCCCGCCGAGCACCGCCGCGAGCAGGTCGACGACGAGCACGGCCGCGACCGCGAGCAGGCCCGGCAGTAGGAGGTCGCCGATCAGCGCCTGGACGGAGACGCCCACGGGCGCCAGGCCGACGGTGTCGGCCCACACCAGTCCCGCGACGGTGGCCACGGAGCGGCCGAACAGGGACCACAGCCACACGGACACGCCCTGCCGGGCGCCGGAGAAGCGCGCCATCCGGCCCGCGGCGTATCCGCCGCCCAGGAAGGCGAGGAACTCGACGAGGCCGAGGGCCGCCGCGCCCGTCCAGGCCGTCGCGGACCCGGCGGCGAGGTCGTCGACCACGCCGCCCACCCCGTCCACGAGCCGCAGCCCGAGCGCGGCGGCGGCGAGGCCCGCCAGCGCGAGCAGCAGCCAGGTCAGGGCCATGGCGCTGAGCCAGCCGAAGAATCCGGGGACCAGCTGGAGGCCCCCGTACTCCTCCCGCTGCCGGGCGTGCCGGGTCGCGGCGTCGACCGGGACGCCGGCCGGGACGCCGGGGCCGGGGTCCTGTCCTCCGGAGCCCGGACCGGGGCCGTACCCGCCTCCGGGCGCGGCGCCGGGGACCCCGACGGTGGGAGTCGGGTCCGTGCGCGGACCCGGGTCCTCCTGCACCGGACGCTGGGCGGTCACCGCCGGCAGCGGCCGGGTGTGCTGGTCGTCCTCGTCGTCGTACCAGGACCAGTCCTCGTCCCCGCCGTTCCCGGGGTCCCGGTCCCCGCCCGGGGCGCCGTGCGGCGAGCTGCCGCCGGCCGGGGCGGCGAACCGGCTGACCGGGGGCAGCGGACGGGTGGCGTCGGAGGAGTCGTGCGGACCGGTGTCCGACCAGGGCATCGGGTCGTCGGGGGAAGGCGAGCCGGGTGTCGAGGAGGGCGTCATGGCATCGGAGTCTACGGCCGGTCCCCGGACCGGGGCCTACGGGACCCGGCCGGCGGGTGATGTCGCCGAGTAGGGTCGGGGTCATGCCTGTCGAAACCGTGCGCGAGTTCCTGCGCGCCCGTCCCTGGACCGCCAGCTACGACCCGGGCGTCCCGGCGGACCTGGACCTGCCGGAGACCTCCCTGGTGCACATGCTCGAGCGCTCCGTCGCCCGGCACGGCGCCGGCACCGCGCTCGAGTTCTTCGGGGCGACGACGTCCTACGCCGCTCTGGGCCGGCAGGTCGACCGCGCCGCAGAGGGCCTGCGCCGGCTGGGCGTGCGCCGCGGCGACCGGGTCGCGATCGTCCTGCCCAACTGTCCGCAGCACGTCGTGGCCTTCTACGCCGTGCTGCGCCTGGGCGCCGTCGTCGTCGAGCACAACCCGCTCTACACCGCCCCGGAGCTGCGCCACCAGTTCGAGGACCACGGGGCGCGCGTGGCGATCGTGTGGGACCGGGCGGCCGAGCGGGTGCGCTCGCTGCCCCCGGACCTGCAGGTCGACGCGGTCGTGTCCGTGGACGTCACCGCCGCGATGCCGCGCGCGAAGCGGCTGGCACTGCGCCTGCCGCTGCCGAGCGCGCGCGCCTCCCGCGCCCAGCTCACCGGCCCGGCACCGGGCACGATCTCCTGGCGGGAGCTGCTGGCCGCCGAACCGATCGCCGCCGAGCACCCGCGGCCCACCGCCCACGACCTCGCGCTGCTGCAGTACACCTCCGGCACCACCGGCCTGCCCAAGGGGGCGATGCTCACGCACCGCAACCTCGAGTCCAACGCCCTCATGGGCCGGTACTGGCTCGGCTCCGGCGCGCACGAGGTGGTGCACGGCGTGCTGCCCCTCTTCCACGCCTTCGGCCTGACCCTCGGCGTGACGTTCGCGATGTCCCTCGGGGCCAGGCTCGTGCTCTTCCCGACCGTGCGCGCGGACCTGGTGCTCGGGGCGATGAAGCGCGCGCGGCCGACGGTGCTGCCCGCCGTGCCGCCGGTGTACCAGAAGCTCCTCGACGCCGCGCAGGAGCAGGGCGCCGACCTGCGCGGCATCCCGGTGGCCGTCTCCGGGGCCATGAGCCTGCCGGTGCCGCTCGTGGAGCGGTGGGAACGGTCCACCGGGGGCGTCCTGATCGAGGGCTACGGTCTCACCGAGTGCTCACCGCTGGTGGCCTGCAACCCTCTCAACGGCTCCCGGCGGGCGGGCTCGATCGGGGTCCCGTTCCCGTCCACCGAGATCCGGCTCGTCGACCCGGAGACCCTCGAGGACGTCCCCCGGGACCGTCCGGGGGAGCTGTGGGTGCGGGGCCCGCAGGTCTTCCGGGGGTACTGGAAGCGCCCCGACGAGACCGCCCGGACGCTGACGGACGACGGGTGGCTGCGCACCGGTGACGTCGTCACGGTCGACGACGACGGGTTCCTGCGGGTGGTCGACCGGCTCAAGGAGGTCGTGATCACCGGGGGGTTCAACGTGGCCCCCAGCGAGGTCGAGAACACGCTGCGGCAGCACGACGCCGTCGAGGACGCCGCGGTGGTGGGGCTGGTCGACCCCCGCGGCAGCGAGGTGGTCGTCGCCGCCGTGACCCTCGGGCCGGGCGCCGAGCTCGACGAGGCGGCCCTGCGCGAGCACTGCTACGCGGGTCTCGCCCGCTACAAGGTGCCCCGGCGGATCGTGGCCGTCGAGGAGCTCCCCCGCACGATGCTGGGCAAGATCCAGCGCCGGGAGGTCCGCGAGCAGCTGCAGCGGACGGGCGTGCGGCTCTGAGACCGGGCGCTCACGGCAGGTCCGCCTCCGGGGCGATCTCCCGGTAGGGGGTCCGCCGGATGGACCGGATCCGCCCGAGCTCGCCCCACTGGTCGCGACCGAGCCGCGCGATCGGCCCGAGCGCCCCCACCACGGGGCCCCGCTCGTCCATGGCCCGCCCGTCCACCGCCACGTGGGTGACGGCGCCGAGGATCAGGAAGCTGTCGCCCACGGGGAGGGGGTCCGCGTGCAGCCGGCACTCGATGGCGGCGGGGGACTCGGCCACGCGGGGGACGGCCACGGTGAGCGAGGGCTCACGGGTCAGCCCCACGGCGTCGAACTCGCTGAACCCGGGCGGGTAGTCGGTGCCGGTCGCGTTGATCTGCTCGAACAGCTCCGCGGGTGCGAAGTTGACCACGAACTCGCCGGTCTGCCGGATGTTGCGGAGACTGTCCTTCTCCCCGACCGAGACGAACTGGACGATCGTGGGGTTCTCCGAGGCCACCGTGAAGAACGAGTGCGGGGCCAGGTTGTCGACTCCCGCGGCCGAGCGGGAACTGACCCACGCGATGGGGCGGGGGACCACGAGGGACTTGACCGCCCGGGCGAAGGAACCGTGCCGGTCGGCGGTGATGTCGGTGCGCATGCCCCCATTGCACCACCTCCACGTGCCCCGGTCACGGATCGCGACCACCGGGCGCACGGAAACGGCGCCCGCCGATTGGAGAGACCATATGTCCTAATCGGGCATTTTCAATGTACTCTGTAGATCAATGCACGAGGCGGACGACGACGACGACCCCTCGGACCGAGCGGAAGGACCACGGGCCACGATGGAGATCCGGCAGCTCAACTACTTCATCGCCGTGGCCGAGGAGCGCCACTTCGGCCGCGCCGCCAAGCGCCTGCACATGGCCCAGCCGCCGCTGTCCCAGCAGATCCGCCAGCTCGAGGAGCAGCTCGGGGTGCGGCTGCTGGACCGGACCACCCGGCGGGTGGACCTCACCGCCGCCGGTCAGGTGCTCCTGGACCGGGGGCGGCGGATCATCAACGAGATCGAGGCCCTCAAGGCGGACGTCTACCAGGTGGGCCAGGGCGCCACGGGCGTGCTGCGCGTCGGATTCTCCGGCTCGGCCACCTACGGGGTGATGCCGGGGGTGGTCCGGCGGGCCAAGGACGCCATGCCGGGTCTGTCGCTGGCGCTGCACGGCGAGATGCTGACCCCCGCCATGGAGGAGGGGCTGCGGGACCACACCCTCGACGCCGCGCTCCTGCGCCCGCCCGTGGCCTCCCCGGACGTCGAGTACCGGGTCGTCGCGCAGGAGCCGCTCGTGGTGGCGCTGCCCTCCTTCAGCGCCCTCGCCGTGGACCTGCCCGTGGCCGTGCACGAGCTGCAGGACCAGGAGTTCATCACCTACCCGCCCGACTCCGTGCTCTACCGGACGGCCGCGGACCTCTGCCGCCAGGCCGGTTTCCAGCCCCGGATCGCCCAGGTGGCGGGCGAGACGTCCACGCTGCTGTCCTTCGTGGCCGCCGGCGGCGGGGTGGCGGTGGTGCCCGCCGGTGTGCGCGCCTTCCAGCTGGAGGGCGTCGTCTACCGCGACATCGAGCACTCGCCACAGATCGAGCTCGCCGTCGCGTGGCGGCGCGAGGACCGCTCCGCCCTGCTGCACAACTTCATCGACCTCGTCGTCGACGTCCAGGCCGCTCCCGGATCCCCCGGCGACGAGCCCGACCCAGCTGCCCACGAAAGGCCCGCCCGCCCATGAAGATCGCGACCATCGAGGCGATCCCCTACTCGATCCCCTACGCCCACCCGCTGCACTTCGCCTCGGGCGCCGTCCACGAGGCGGACCACGTGCTGGTGCGGATCACCACCGACGAGGGGATCGTGGGCACCGCCGACACCCCGCCGCGGCCCTACACCTACGGCGAGACCCAGAAGTCCATCGTGGCCGTCGTCGAGGACGTCTTCGCTCCCCAGCTGGTCGGCCTCGACGTCCTCGACCGCGAGAAGGTCCAGGGCGTGCTGGCCCGCACCATCCACAACCAGACCGCCAAGGGCGCCGTGGACATCGCGCTGTGGGACGTCATCGGCCAGGCCCTCGGCCAGCCGGTCACCAGGCTGCTCGGCGGCTGGACCGACTCGATGCGGGTCTCCCACATGCTCGGCTTCAAGCCCGCCCAGGAGCTGCTGGACCTGGCCCTGGAGTTCCGCGAGACCTATGGCATCACCACGTTCAAGCTCAAGACCGGCCGGCACCCGATCGGCCTCGACGTCGAGGCCGCGCGGGTGCTGCGCGAGGGCCTCGGCGAGGACGCCGAGCTCTACATGGACGCCAACCGCGGCTGGTCCGCCAACGAGGCCATGGAGGTGCTGCGGCGCACGAGCGAGCTGGGCCTGCAGTTCCTCGAGGAGCCCGACGACGCCCGCGAGGTGCTCGGCCGGCGCCGGCTGGTGCAGCAGTCGACGATCCCCATCGCCGCCGACGAGTCCGCCCCGAACCTGGGGGAGGCCGCGAAGGAGATCCTCACCGGCGGGGCGAACCTGCTGGCCGTGAAGACCGCCCGCTCCGGGTTCACGGAGGCCGCCAAGATCGTCGGCATGGCCGAGGGCATGGGCGTGGACGTCTACGTGGGCAACCAGATCGACACCCAGATCGGCACGATCGCCTCCGTGGTCTTCGGCGCGGCCCTCGCCCACACCTCGAAGCGGGCCGGGGAGCTGTCCAACTTCCTGGACATGGCCGACGACCTCCTCGCCGAGCCCGTGGTCATCGCCGACGGCCGGATCCGCGTGCCCGAGGTGCCCGGGGTGGGCACCGCCGTGGACGAGGAGAAGCTCGCGAAGTACCGCACCGACCGGTAGAGCCCGTACCGCACGCCCGGTCCGGCACCAGACCCCACCCGACACCCCATCCGAAGACCCCACCCGACACCCCATCCGACGGAAGGACGCACCGTGAAGTACCTGGTCCACATGGACATCAACCTCCCCACCGACATGCCCGCCGAGGAGGCCGCGGAGATCAAGGCCACCGAGAAGGCCTACTCCCAGGAGCTGCAGCGCTCCGGCAAGTGGCCGGAGATCTGGCGCGTGGTGGGCGAGTACGCCAACTACTCCGTCTTCGACGTCGAGTCCAACGACGAGCTGCACGACATCCTGCAGAACCTGCCGCTGTTCCCGTACATGGACATCACCGTGGTGCCGCTGGCCAAGCACCCCTCCGACGTGAAGTAGGGGCGTGCAGTAGGACGGAACCGCCCTGCGAGGTGGCGGCCGACG
>NZ_JBISWK010000140.1:0-8597 GCF_044462205.1 Kocuria rhizosphaericola
TGTCGCCGCCGGCCGCCACCTCGTGGTCATTCGGGAGAGCGGTAGCGGGCGGCGAGCTCGCTGCGGGAGCGGATCCCGAGCTTCCCGTAGATGCGGGTCAGGTGGTACTGGACGGTCTTCTCCGCGAGGAACAGGGCCCGCGCGGTCTCCTTGTTGGTGGCCCCGCTCGACACGAGCTCGGCCACCGCCTGCTCCTGGGCGGTGAGCTGCGCCGCGGTGCGGCCCACGGCGGCGAGCACCGGGTCGGAGGGGTCGGGCAGGTTCCCGACGTCGAGACCGGTCGCCTTGAGCTCGCGGTCGCAGCGCTCCACGTACGTGGCGGCGCCCAGCGAGTCGTAGAGGTCGCGCGCGGTCCGCAGCACGGTGGAGGCCAGGCGCCGCTTGCCCGCGCGGCGCATGCTCTGCCCGAAGGCGAAGCTGATCCGGGCGCGCAGGTACGGTCGGTTGAGCCCGCGCAGGTGTCCCAGGGCCGCCTCGAAGTGCTCCCGCGCGGTGTCCGGATCGCCCTGGGCGGCGAGGATCCGGCCCCGGGCCCACGCCGTGCGGGCCTCGTCGGAGGGGATCCGCCGCTCGCGGCGCACGCGCTCGAACGCGGTGAGGAAGGCGTCCGCGTCCTCCAGCCGGTCGGTCATGACGAGGGCGTTGACGTAGGTGTCCTGCCACGGCCAGAAGGAGACCTGCTCGTCCGTCCACGGATCGAGGTCCGTGAGGGGCTCCAACACCCCCAGGGCGCTCTCGTAGTCGGCGCGGGCCTCGTGGAAGCGGGCCCGCGCGAGGTTGGCCGGGACCTGCATGGCCCGGTAGGTACCCGGCTGCACGGCGGCCTGGGAGACGTAGTGGCGGGCCCGGTCCCAGTCCCCGCGCATCGACCACAGCTCCGCGGCGGTCCAGTACAGCAGCGGCCTAATCAGCGGCATCTGCGAGGTCTCGAGGCGCACCGAGGCGCGGGAGACCGTGGCCGCCGCGGCGTCCCAGTCGCCCAGCACCAGCTGCGTGCGGGCCAGCCACGCCTCCGCCCACAGGGAGATCCGCAGGGACCCGCCCCGGTACTCGGTGGGGGCGGCCGCCTGGAAGTGGACGAGCGCCGTCTCGACGTCGTCGGCGCGCAGGGCGAGCCATCCGGCGCCCATCTGGACGCGCTGCTTCTGGGCGTTCTCCGCGGCGTGCTCGAAGGCCCGCTCGTAGGAGGACTCGGCGTCCCGCAGCCGGCCCTGGGCGAAGAGGCCCAGGCCGTAGATGGCCTCGGACTCGATGTGGGCGGGGGTGCCGGGATCGGTGAGGGACATCGCCGTCTCCGCCCACCGGGTGATGACGGGGCCGTCCCACGAGGCCACGCCGTGCAGCACGAAGCGCTGGGCGATCTGCGCGGCGGACCCGGGGTCCCGCTGCCGGTTGCTCGTGCGCCACGCCATCTCGAGCTGGGTCTGCGCGCTGCGGTTCTGCCCCGACACCGTGGAGAGGTAGCCGAGCACCGACGAGCGCAGGGGGGAGGACGGCATGGCGTCCACCGCGGCCGCCCACATGTCGGCCTGGGCGATGTTGCCCGAGCCGACGAGGGCGTCCACGGCACGCAGGAGACGGTCGTTGCGGGGGCGCGCGTCCGCGGAGAGCCGGGACGCCGAGAACAGCGCGGTGGCGACCTCCTGCCAGGCTCCCACCATCGCCTGCCGCCCGGCGAAGGCCTCGAGCTCCACGGCCAGCGCCTCGTCGGGGCCCGGGGTGGCGGAGACGCGGTGGCCGAGCTGCTCGCCCTCCTCGTGCACGGCGGCCGAGGCCCGCCGGTGCAGCTCGATCCGCCGGCTCGGCACGATCAGCCCGTAGACGGCGTCCGCGGCGCCCGGCTCGAAGAACTGCACGACGGAGCGGGCCTGGTCCACGGACAGGTCCAGCAACCCGGCGCGGTGGCCCTCGTCGAGCGCCTCCATCAGGGCCTCCACCCCGCTCACGTGGGCCACCTCGGACAGGCCCGCGCTGCGTCCCAGCACGGAGACGGCCTCGGCCGTGCGGACCAGGTCGGGTGAGGCCCCGGCGAGGACGCTGCGCACGCGGGCGCGCACCCGGGAGCTCGCCGGCAGGTCCGCGAACCAGGAGTGCCAGGTGTCCTCGGGCAGCTCGCGCAGCAGCTCGAGCACCTGCTGGGGCAGCCCGCCCGTGTGCCGGACGAGCCGGTGCGCCGCGGTCGCGCCGAGGTCGAGGCCGAAGTACTGGCGGGCCGCGGCCCGGACCTCCTCCGCCCCGAACGGCTCGAGGGGGATGGGCCGCACCTGATGACCGGTGAGGAAGTCGAGCACTCCGGCCGGGACGTGCCAGGACTGGGTCGGGTCGAGGGTCAGGACGAACATGACCCGCTTGCCGTGCAGCCGGCGCATGACGAACACCAGGATGCGCAGGCTCTGCTCGTCCAGCCGGTGGGCGTCGTCGACGGTGACCACCACGCTGCCGCGGGCCTGCAGGCTCTCGAGGTGGGTGCTCAGGGTGGCGGCGTGGTTCACGGCCTGGGCGGGGCTCAGGTCCGCGACCGGGGCCGAGGGCGGGGCGGCCTCGCCGTCGAAGCCCCGGGACGAGCGCAGCGGCGTGGCGAGCATGAGCTGGCTGTACCCGGCCAGGGCGAGCTGGGACTCCCACTCGTCGCCGGTGGCGCTGAGCACCCGGACCCCTCGGGCGGAGGAGCGGCAGTGGTCCAGGAACAGCTCGAGCAGGGCCGTCTTGCCCGAGCCCAGAGGGCCGTCGAGCACCACGGTGCGGACGTGGCCCTTGCGCACGGTCCGCAGGACGTCGACCAGCTCCTCCAGGGCGCGGGCCCGCCCGACCAGCGGGAATTCCTCCCCGGAGTCGCCGTGGTGCAGGCCCGCCGTCATGGCCGCGAGTCTACTCCGGCGGGGAGCACGGCCGCGCCGGCGGGCCTGCGTCACCGGACGCTCAGCCGAGGTCTCCGCCGGCGACCGGCAGGACGCTGCCGGTGACGTAGGAGGCCTCGTCGGAGGCGAGGAACACGATGGGCGCGGCCTGCTCGTCGAGCGTGCCGTAGCGCTTCACGAACGAGGAGTCCACGGTCTGGTCCACGATCACCTGGTACCAGGCCTTCTCCGTGGCGCTCTCGGCCTCGGGCCCGCGCTTGACCTTGCGGGGCGGGGCCTCCGTGCCGCCGGGAGCGGTGGCGACCACGCGGATCCCGCGGCCGGCGACCTCCATGGCCAGGGACTGGGTCAGGGCGTTGACCCCGCCCTTCGCCGCGGCGTAGGGCACGCGGTGCATGCCCCGGGTGGCCACCGAGGAGACGTTGACGATCGTGCCCGAGCCCTGCTCGAGCATGGCCGGGAGCACGGCGCGGCAGGACCACAGGGTCGGGAAGAGCGAGCGGCGGATCTCCTTCTCGATCTTCTCCTCGTCGTACTCCTCGTAGGGCCGGGCCCAGATGGTGCCGCCCACGTTGTTGACGAGCACGTCCACGCGACCGTGGGCCGCGAGCGCGGCCCCGACGGCCTCCTGGGCCCCGGCATAGGTCTCGAGGTCGGCGGTCACGGACGTGGCCGAACCGCCCGAGCCCGAGGCCTCGGCGGCCCGGCCGATGCCCTGCGCGACCTCGTGCACCAGTTCGGATCGGTCCACGAGGACGACGGCGCCGCCCTCGGCGCCGATGCGCTCGGCCACCTTCTGTCCGATGCCCTGCGCCGAGCCCGTCACGACCGCGACCCGGCCGGCGAAGCGGCCCGGGGTGACGAACTGTCCTGCGTACGGCGCCCCCATCAGAGGTCGGCCTCCTTGGCGTCGATCGCCGTGGACATGGTCTCCTTGGCGTCGCGGGCGTGGGCCATGATCACCTCGCGGGCGCGCTCCTTGTCGTTCGCCTCGAAGGCCGCGACGACGTCGACGTGGTCCTGCGCGACCCGGGCGAAGATCTCGGTGCCCTCCTCGAAGGTCGCGGCCATCTGCTGGCGCACGTCGAGCCGGCGGTAGGACTCCAGCAGCGCGGGGTTGTCGCTGATCATGAAGAGGTACTCGTGGAACTCCTCGTTGGTCCGCACGTACTCCTCGGGGTCCGAGACCGTGCCGGCGCCCACGGAGTGGGTGGTGGCCTCGGCGAGGCGACGGAACTGGTGGAGCTGCTCCTCGGTCAGCCGGCCCATCATGAGCTCGGTGACGGCGAGCTCCAGGCCCATGCGGGCGTCGAGGTGGGCGAAGCTGTCCTCCTTGCGGAACTCCAGGCGGCCGGTCTCCATCGAGGAGACCGCCTCGGTGCGGGTCATGGTGTCGCCCTCGGCGGCCACCTTCTCCGGGGACGGAGGAGCGCCGGTCTCGGCGTCGCCGCCGGTGGAGTCCTTCGGCGCGAAGCGCTCGAAGTAGAAGTTGGCGGGTTCGATCCCCTCGCTGTCCAGCCACTTGGAGACGGCGTTGACCATGGGCGGCGGGCCGCACAGGTAGACGTCGACGTCGCCGTCGTTGAGGTGGGACGGCTCGATGATCTGGGTGACGTAGCCGGTGTGCGGGGCGGAGGTGCCCTCCTCGGAGGCGATGTGGTCCCAGGTGAAGTTCGGCAGCTTCTCCTCGTACGCGCGGATCCAGTCGAGGCCCACGATGTCGGCCTCGCGGGTCACGCCGTAGATCAGGTGCACCGGGGTGCTGGGCGGGTTCTCGGTGAGCTTCTCCAGGATCGACAGGAGCGGGGCCAGGCCCGTGCCGCCGGCGAGCAGCAGCAGCGGGCGCTTGGGCTCGCGCAGGAAGAACGAGCCGTAGGGGCCCGAGAACTCGACGGTGTCGCCCACCTGGGCGCGGTCCCGCAGGTATTCGGACATCGCGCCCTGCGGGGTGATGCGCACCATGAAGGACGCGCCCTCGACCTCGGGGCCGCTGCTGAAGGAGTAGGAACGCTCGGCGTCGGTGCCGGGCACCTTGATGTTGACGTACTGGCCGGGCAGGAACGCGAGCTCCTCCCGCTTCTCGACGTCGAGGGTGAAGGAGATCGTGGTCTCGGAGTGCTTGTCCAGCTCCTGGAGGGTGGAGGTGAACGTGGTCGCGGAGGTCTTCGCGGACTCGGCGGTCGCCGGGATCTGGATGGCCATGTCGGACTCGGGGACCGCCTGGCAGGTGAGCAGGTAGCCCTTCTCCAGCTCGTCCTCGGTCATGGCGTCGTCGATGAAGTCCCCGGGGTCGAAGGTGCCGGAGTCGCAGAAGGCCTTGCAGGTGCCGCAGGCGCCGTCCCTGCAGTCCGCGGGAATGTTGATGCGCGCCTTGTAGGCGGCGTCCAGGACGGTCTCGTAGTCGCCGACCTTGACGACCTTCGTGACGCCGTCCTCGAAGCTGAGGGCTACCTGGTGGCCCATGATTACCTCCTGGGTGGGGGTCGCGTCCGCGCGGCCCGGGAAAAGTCTGTGGGGTGCTCGGTGAGCACGGGGTGCCGACGGTCCGATGCGGTCGGCCCCCGGGCGGGGGCCGACCGCAGCGGGCGTCAGATCATGTAGACGTCCACGACGTGGTGGATGTAGTCGTTCTTCAGGACGACCTTCTTCTTCAGGATGACCGGCTTCTCGCCGGAGAGGTCGATCGTGTAGAAGCTGGTGCCGAAGTACGTGTCCGTCGTGTTGTAGCGGAAGTACAGCGTGAACCAGTTGAAGCGGACCTGCACCTGGTCGCCGTCGTGCTCGAGGATCTCGACGTCGGTGATGTTGTGCCCGGTACGGGGGTCCGGCAGGGACGTGGCGGAGGAGCGGTCCGTCTTGATGCGGAACACGCGGTCCTCGATGCCGCCACGGTTGTCGTAGTAGATCAGGGAGATCTCGTTCTGGGGGTCCTCGGTCAGCTGGTCGTCGTCGTCCCAGGACGGCATCCAGAACTCGGAGTCCGGGTGGTAGCACTCGAGCCACTCGTCGAACTGGCGGTCGTCCAGCAGGCGTGCCTCCTTGTAAAGGAAGGCGCGCACGGTCTCGAGCGTCGCGATCTCCTCGGCGGTCTTCAGCGCCGTCACGGGGTTCAGCAGGTTGGCCATGGTGTTCTGCACTCTTTCTGTGGTTCGGGGGAGTCCGGGTCAGGCGGTCACGGGAGCGGACTGCGCGGCGGCGCGCTCCTCCTCGGCCAGCCCCTTGTCCATGACGTCCTTCCAGAAGCCGTGCTGGACCGGGTACAGGCCCTCGTCCTCGGTGCGCACGCCGGAGGCGATGACCTTGGTCATGCCGAGGGCCTGGGCCTGCTCGTCGGGTCCCTGGATCTCGTGCGCCGCGCCGCGGGACATGTCGTTCCACGGGGCGGAGGTGGCCCAGTAGGTCTTGTTGCAGGAGCGGAACTCCTCGAGGTCGTCCGGGGTCGCCATGCCGGTCGCGTTGAAGAAGTCCTCGTACTGGCGGATGCGCTTGGAGCGGTTCTCCTGCGACTCGCCCTTGGGGGCGATGCAGTAGATGGTGACCTCGGTCTGGTCCGCGGAGATCGGCCGGAAGTGGCGGATCTGCGAGGAGAACTGGTCCATGATGTACACGTTCGGGTACAGGCAGAGGTTGCGCGAGATGTTGATCATGAAGTTCGCCATCTCCTCGCCGTACTTGTCGACGAGCTCCTCGCGGCGGTCCCACAGCGGGCGGTCCTCCGGGTTGGTCCACTCCTGCCACAGCAGCAGGTGGCCGTGCTCGTAGGAGTAGAACCCGCCCTTGACCTTGCCCCACTTGCCGGCGTCCATGGCCTTGGTCTTGTTGGCGGAGTCCCCGGCGGTGCGGCGGGCCGTGGTCGCGGCGTAGTTCCAGTGCACCGAGGTCACGTGGTAGCCGTCGGCGCCGTTCTCCGCCTGGACCTTCCAGTTGCCGTCGTAGGTGTAGGTCGAGGCCCCGCGCAGGACCTCCAGGCCCTCGGGGGACTGGTCCACGATCGAGTCGATCACCGTGGTGGCGTCGCCCAGGTGCTCCTCGAGGGGAAGCACGTCCGGGTTCAGGGAGCCGAACAGGAAGCCGCGGTAGGACTCGAAGCGGGCGACCTTGGTCAGGTCGTGCGAGCCCTCCTTGTTGAAGTTCTCCGGGTAGCCGCCGTTGCGGCCGTCCTTGACCTTGAGCAGCTCGCCCGAGTTCTTGAAGGTCCAGCCGTGGAAGGGGCAGGTGAAGGTGGTGCGGTTGTCCGTCTTGCGCCGGCACAGCATCGCGCCGCGGTGGGAGCAGGCGTTGACGATGCAGTTGAGCTTCTCGTCCTTGTCACGGGTGATCACGACCGGGGTGCGACCGATGTAGGTGGTGAAGTAGTCGCCCACGTTGGGGATCTGCGACTCGTGGGCCAGGTACACCCAGTTGCCCTCGAAGATGTACTTCATCTCCAGCTCGAAGATCTCCTCGTCGGTGAAGATCTCCCGCTTGGCCCGGATGACGCCGTTCTCGCGGTCGTCCACGACGGCGTCGGAGAGGACCTCGCGAACGTGGGTCAGGTTCTCGGTCATGACGTGCTCCTTCTGATCGGGATGTCTGGGCGGGACGTCTGCTCGGGACGTGCGGGCCGGGGCCGCTGCTGCGACCGGCTCCTGCCGGACGGTACAAAGCCAGTCTGATGTCCCGTGACTGCGATCACATCAGGCAAACCCCTAGGAGTAACCAAGGGTGGGTTTATTCCGCATTATGTGCACAAAAGTGGCCCAATCGATATTTGTCGCGTCCTGATGGCCCGCCTAGGCTGAAGGAGGCGTCAACGTGTCCGGTGTCACAGCCGGGGACCTCGAGCTGGGGGTCTCGAGCTGCATCGGGAGCGACAGGCACGGCGGGCGTCCCTGACTACCGTTCAACGAGGAATGTGGAGAAGACCATGACGGAGACCGACGCGGCAACGCGCAAGGCAAACGAGGGCACCGCGGTCGAGGCCGGGTCCAAGGCGACCGAGCGGTTCACCGCCTCGGGCAAGCTGGCGAAGCTGGAGGTGCCCCAGGAGCGGGTGTCCCTGCTGGCCGGTGCGGCGATCAAGGCGATCAACGACATCGCGATCGAGCACGAGGTCACCTACGAGGAGTACCACGCCCTGAAGGCCTGGCTGATCAAGGTCGGCACCGACGGGGAGTGGCCGCTGTTCCTGGACGTGTGGCTGGAGCACACCATCGAGGACGTCAACTCCAAGGAGCGCCCCGGAGCCGTGGGCACCATCGAGGGCCCCTACTACGTGCCCGGCGCCCCGGAGCTGCCCACCCCGGCGACCCTTCAGATGCGCGAGGACGAGCCCGGCACCCCGCTGCTGTTCAAGGGCCGGTTCACCGACACCGACGGCAACCCGATCCAGGACGCCCAGGTGGAGATCTGGCACGCCGACGCCGACGGCTTCTACTCCCAGTACGCCCCTGAGCTGCCCGAGTGGCTGTTCCGGGCCACCGTGAAGGCCGACGAGAACGGCTACTTCGAGATCAACACCAAGCGCCCGGCCCCGTACCAGATCCCCACCGACGGGGCCTGCGGGCAGCTGATCGCCGCGGCCGGCTGGCACGCCTGGCGCCCGGCGCACATCCACATCAAGGTCTCCGCACCCGGGTACCAGCTGGTCACCCAGCAGCTGTACTTCCCGGGGGACCCGCACAACGAGGACGACATCGCCTCGGCGGTCAAGGCCGAGCTGATGCTGGACCCGGCCCCGCGCACCGACGGCGGGGCGGG
>NZ_JBISWK010000141.1:0-47434 GCF_044462205.1 Kocuria rhizosphaericola
GAGGTCGTGGAGCTCGCCGACGACGAGACCTTGCTGCCCGGGCTGGTGGACACCCACGTGCACATCAACGAGCCCGGCCGCACCGAGTGGGAGGGCTTCGCCTCCGCGACCCGGGCCGCCGCCGCCGGAGGCGTCACCACGGTCCTGGACATGCCGCTCAACTCGATCCCGGCGACCGTGAACGTGCCGGCCCTCGAGTACAAGCGCCTCTTCGCCCAGGACAACGTCTTCGTGGACGTCGGCTTCTGGGGCGGGGCGATCCCCGGCAACACCCCCGACCTGCGCGGGCTGCACGACGACGGCGTCTTCGGCTTCAAGTGCTTCCTGCTGCACTCCGGGGTGGACGAGTTCCCGCACCTGGAGGCCGACGAGATGGAGGAGGACCTCGCGGAGATCAAGACCTTCGACTCCCTGATGATCGTGCACGCGGAGGACTCCCGGGCCATCGACCGGGCCCCGCAGCCGGAGGGGGACCTGTACCAGAACTTCCTGGCCTCCCGGCCGCGCGGGGCGGAGAACCTCGCGATCGCCGAGGTCATCGAGCGCACCCGCTGGACCGGAGCGCGGTCGCACATCCTGCACCTGTCCTCCTCGGACGCCCTGCCCATGCTGGCCACCGCCAAGCGGGACGGCCTGGACATCACGGTCGAGACCTGCCCGCACTACCTCACCCTGCTCGCCGAGGAGGTCCCCGACGGCGCCACCGCCTTCAAGTGCTGCCCGCCCGTGCGGGAGGCCGGCAACCGCGAGCTGCTGTGGGAGGGCCTGCTCGACGGGACCATCGACTTCATCGTCTCGGACCACTCCCCCTCGACCCTGGACCTGAAGGACCTGGACAACGGGGACTTCGGGGTGGCGTGGGGCGGGGTGTCCTCCCTGCAGCTGGGGCTCTCCCTGATCTGGACCGAGGCCCGCCGCCGGGGCATCGGGCTGGAGCGGGTGGTGGAGTGGATGTCCACCAAGCCGGCCCAGCGGGCCGGCCTGCGCACCAAGGGCAGGCTGTCCCTGGGCTACGACGCGGACCTGGTGGTCTTCGCCGCCGACGACGCGTTCGTGGTCGACGCCGGACGGCTGCACCACAAGAACCCGATCACCCCGTACCAGGGCAAGGCGCTGTCCGGGAAGGTCCGGAGGACCTTCGTCCGGGGCACCGCCGTGGACTTCGAGACCCCTCGGGGCCGGCTCCTCCGGCGCGGGGAGAGCTGACGGGCGGGGGCCGCCGTCCGCCGCGGTCGTGCACGAGACCGCGGTGCCCGTCGCCGGCCGGCCTCCGGGCTCTCCGCTCCCGCACCTGCTGCCGGTCACGGGCGGGACGCGCGGTGACGCACCGGCAGGAGCCAGCGTGCCAGGACCGCAGCACCCGGCAGGGCGGAGATCAGGGCGAGCAGGCCGTAGCCGATCGAGATCGCGAAGCCGGTCTCGGCGGGCAGTCCGTGGGCCATCGCGGCCAGGGTGGTGATCCCCTCGCGCGGGCCCCAGCCGCCGACCCCGACGGGGACGGACATTCCCGCCAGGCCCAGCACGGTGGTCCCCCACAGGTTCGCCAGGGACTCCTGCGGAGCGGTGCGCACGGCGGCCAGCAGGAACAGTCCCTGGTAGCAGGCCCAGGCGAGCACGGACAGTGCCCACACCCCGGTCCGGTCCCGCGCCGGGGCGCCTGTCGTCGACCGCCAGGCGACGGCCCCGACGGCGAGCGCCCCGAGGCCGATGGCCACGGCGAGCCAGCCACCGACCGCCAGGGCAGGAACGATCCCCGCCGCGAGGAGAACGGACGTCCCGGCCAGCCGCTCGCCCAGCACGGAGCCGCCGGCCCCGGGCCAGCTGTCGCCGCGCCGGCGGCGGCGCAGCACGCGCACCGCGTCCCCGGTCACGCCACCGGGCAGCAGCAGGTTGACGAGCCCGGCCGCCAGGCACTCGCCCATCGCCTCCCGGAAGCCGATCGGCACGCCTTGGCTGCGGGCCACGAGCCGCCAGCGCTGGGCCTGGGCAGCGGTGGCGAGGAGCCCGGCGCCCAGCGCGAGCGCCACCGTGGCGGGGGTCAGGATGCCGACGGCGCTGCGCACCGCGTCCGCGCCCAGGGCGCGGAACAGCAGGGCGAGCAGCACGAGTCCGGCCACCGCCTGACCGGCGGCGAGCAGCGCGCGGAGAACGGGCCGCCGACCGGTGAGGGCAGGCGGGGTCTCGGCGGGCATGGGCGCAGTCTAGCCACCGCCCGTCGTCGCCCGGATTGACGCCGCGGGCCGGATCCGCTCACGATGAAGGCCCCCTCCGGAAGGCGGCCGCATGCCCCTGCCCCGTTCCACCTGTCCTCGTCCCTCGGCACGCCGGGACGGTGTCCTCGCGTTCGTGGCGCTGGGAGGAGCGCTCGCGGTGCTCTTCCTCCTGGTGGACGTGGAGCTCCCCGTGCTGGTGGCCGCTGGGGCACTGGGCCTCGCCGTGGTCGGCGCGGTGGTGCGCAGCGCCGTGCGCCGCCGCGACGAGCCCTACGGCCCCGCCGACCGGGTCACCGTGGGCCGCTCCGTGCTCGTCGCGCTGGCCGCCGCGCTCCTGCCCGTGGGGCTGGCCCCCGTGCTGGGACAGGACGCGGACCGGCCCGTCGACGCCTGGTGCTGGGCCGTGTTCGCCGTCGCGCTGCCCGCCTGGCTGCTCGACGGGGTCGACGGGTGGGTGGCCCGCCGCACCGGCACCGCCACGCGCGCCGGGGCACGGTTCGACCAGGAGGTCGACGCCGCACTGCTGATCGTCCTCTCCCTGGCCGCCGCCGCGCGGCTCGGACTGCCCGGCGCGTGGTGGGTGCTGGCGATCGGCGCGCTGCGGTACCTGTTCCTGCTGGGCCAGCGGGTGCGTCCCGCGTGGCGCCGCGCGCTGCCCTTCTCCTCGTACCGGCGGGTCGTGGCGGGGATCCAGGGCGGGGTCCTGCTCGGCGCGCTGGTCCCTCTGATCCCGCTCCCGCTGGCCGTCACCGCCACAGTGATCGCGCTGGTCCTGCTGCTGGGGTCCTTCGGCCGGGACGTCCTGTGGCTGGAACGGGCGGGCCGCGACCTCAGCTGACGGGTGGCAGGCCGAGCACGTCCGCGTGCCCCACCGTGGCCCGCAGCCGGCCGCGGGCGCAGTCCACCAGGCGGGTCCGCAACCAGGCGTGGGACTCGGCCGTGAGGTCCGGGCGGTGCTCCACGGCGGCGTCCGCCCGGTCGGCGAGGAAGCGCTCCAGGAGGGGCCGGGCCCACGCCTGGTCCGAGATCCACCAGGGCGTGGGCGTCACGTCCACGGCCATGCCGTGCTCCTGCAGGGCCTCCGCGGCCAGCCGCACGGCGTCGGTGCCGGCGTGCTCGCCGCGGTGCTGGTGGTCCTCGAAGGCCCCCAGCACCGAGGGGTCCAGGTGGTGCGGCGGGTCGAGCAGGACCTCGCCGTCGACGGTGAGGGCGAGGAGGGCCGGAACGCCCTCCTCGGAGAGCACACGGGCCAGCTCCCGGACCTGCGCCCGGGTGAGCAGGTCGAGCAGCGCGGAGCACGTCACGAGCCGGCGGGCCGCCGGGTGGTCCGCCAGGACACGGCCGAGCTCCTCGACCCCGGCGAGGACGGGCACGACGTCGGAGCCGTCCGCCCGGGCGGCGGCCACGGCCTGGTCGAGCAGCTCGCGGTCGTGGTCGAGCAGGATCCAGCGCTGGGGACCCGGGAGGTGCCGGGCCAGCCACGCCCGGTTCGCGCCCGTTCCGGCGCCGAGGTCCACGACGACGACGGGCTCGGCGTCCGAGGAGCCGGGGGCCCCGGCCGGCGGATGCTCCTCCCAGTGCCGGACGAGCCGGGCGATCAGCGGCAGGGAGTGTTCTCGGGCCGCGGCGTCGGCCGGCTCGCGCAGGGCCAGCCAGTCACCGGCGACGGGCCGGTCGGGGGCGAAGTGGTTCGTCATGTCGGTCTCCTGGTGCGGTCGGTGACGGGGTCGGGGTGTCTGTCAGGATGCCTGTCGTGGTGGGTGTCGTGGTCCGGGGGGATCCGTCGGGTCGAGGGGCCGGCCGATCGCCGCGAGGACGTCGCGGGCGGTGTCCTCCCAGCTGCGCAGGTGCTCGCGCCGGGCCAGCGCCGCGGTCCGCCACTGTGCGCGCAGGGCGGGATCGGTCAGCCAGTCCCGCAGCACGGCGGTCCAGGCGGACGGGTCGGCGGGGTCGAGGGCGGCACCGGCCCGGGCGCCGGCAGCCGGACCGTGCCGCGGCGTGCCGTCGAGGGCCTCGACCGCCCCGGTGCCGGCCGCGACCACCGCGGGAACGCCGTGGGCGAGCGCCTCGGTGACGACCATGCCGTAGGTCTCTGCCGTGGAGGGCAGCAGCAGCAGGTCCGTGCGCGCCCACTGCCGGGCCAGAGCGGCGCCCTCGAGGGGGCCGTGGCAGCGCACCCGCCCCGGCTCGGGGAGGCCGAGGACCGCCGCGCGCAGCTCGCGGACGTGGCGGGGGTCGCCCGCGGGGCCCACGAGGTCGAGGGTCCAGCCGAGGCCGGCCAGCGGCGCGAGGGCCCTCAGCAGGAGGCGCTGGTTCTTGCGCGGGGTCAGGGACGCGAGGCAGAGCAGCCGCGGCGGGCTCGACCCCGCAGCCACCGGCCCGCGCCCGGCCCCCGGTTCGGCCACCGCGGCGCCCGCGGTGCCGTAGCGGCGGCGGAGGTCGCGGGCCGCCCAGTCGCTGGGCACCAGCACGCCGGTGGCGGCGGCGAGGGCTGCGGCCTCCCGCCGGGCGAGCTCCCTCGTGGCCGCGGGGTCCAGCCCGGTCTCGGCGGGCAGGGGCAGGTGCACGAGCAGGTGCACGGGCACGCCGGAGCGCACGGCGTCGTCGACGGTCTCCGGGTCCGCGCACCCCATGAGGCCGTCGAGGACGACCGCCCGCCCCGGGGCCGGTCCGCCCAGCGCCCGCCGCAGCCGCACCCGGGCGGCGCCGTCCGGCGCGGGCCAGTCCCCGGCCACCGGCACGAGGCGGGCCGGGCGGCCCAGGACGCCCAGCGCCGCCACGAGCCGGCGGTCGTAGAGCGAGCCCCCGGTGGGCCGTCCGCCGTCGTCGGGCACCACCACGTCGATGCCCGCGCGCGTGGTGCTCACCGGGCCGGGACGGGCCCACCGCGCTCGCTCAGCACGGGCAGCTCGAGGGTGTAGGAGGCCCAGGCGTCGGGGTTCTCCCGCAGGGTCACGGTCAGCCGCTCGAGCCCCTCGATGAACGCCGCACCCGCCGCGAGCCGCTCGGCCACGTACTGGGCGAGGACCTCCGTGGTGGACAGCCGGCCCGCGAAGTCCGGGTGCTCGTCGAGGTTGCGGTAGCGCAGCCCGTCGAGGACGCCCGCGAGCAGGTCGTTGGCCACACCGATGTCCATGACCACCCCGTGCTCGTCGAGGACCGGCCGGGACCAGGTGGTCTCCACCTCGTAGGTGGCCCCGTGCAGGTTCTGGGCGGGGCCGAAGAAGGGGTCCGGCAGGCTGTGGGCGATCATCATGTGGTCTCGGACGGTCAGGGTGAACACGGGGCTCCTCGGGTCGGTGTGGCGGGTGGTCAGTCGTAGTGCACCACGTGGCACAGCACGTCCGGGGAGACTCCGGCGGCGAGCCGCGCCATGGTGGCGGGCAGCTCGTCGAAGGAGGAGGTCCCGGAGAGCAGGGCGTCGAAGCGGGGGTCCCGCAGGGCGTCCAGCGCGGTGGCGAGCCGGTCGGCGGTGGTGCGGCGGGCCCGGCGGGCGGGGGCGACGACCCCTACCTGGCTGGCCCGGATCTGCAGCCGGCGGGCGTGGAAGTCCGCGCCGAGCGGGACGGCGGGGTCCTCGTCGCCGTACCAGGACAGCTCGATCAGCTCGCCCTCCTCGCCGAGCAGCTCGAGTCCCCTCGCCAGGCCGGCGGCGGTGGAGGAGGCGTGCACGACGACGTCGCACTCCCTCGCGGCGTCCTCCGGCAGCACGTGCTCCACGCCTAGCCGTGCCGCGAGTTCCCGGCGGGACGGCTGCGGGTCCACGAGCTGCAGCCGGGCGAGCGGGAAGCGGGCCAGCAGCGCGGCCGCGCACGCGCCGATCATCCCGGCGCCGATCACGGCCACGCGGTCCCCGAAGCGGGGCGCGGCCTCCCACAGGGCGTTGACGGCCGTCTCCACCGAGCCGGCGAGCACCGCGCGGTCGGAGGGCACGTCGTCGGGCACGGGGGTCACGGCCGAGGCCGGGAGCACGTAGCGGTCCTGGTGGGGGTGCAGGCTGAACACCCGCCGGCCCACCAGTTCCTCCGGCCCCTGCTCCACGACGCCCACGGACAGGTAGCCGTACTTGACCGGGCCCGGGAAGTCCCCCTCCTGGAAGGGGGCGCGCATCCGCTCGTGCACGCGCGCCGGGACGAGGCCGCGGTGGACGAGCGACTCGGTCCCGCGGCTGATCCCGGAGCGCAGCGCCCGCACCAGGACGTCCTCCGGGCCCGGGCACGGCAGCTCCGCGGTGCGCAGCTCGCCCCGGCCGGGCTCCACGGTCCAGTAGGCGCGGCAGGTGCGGGAACCCTCCGGGGCGGCAGCGGCGTCGGTCATGCTCCCATTGTGGCGTGCCCGCGACTGCGCGCCACCACCGCCCGTGGCCGGTCCCGGCCCGCGGGTCAGGCGGTCGGGGCGGCGGGCCCCTCCTCGTGCAGCTCGGCGAGCGCCCGGCGCAGCGCGGCATAGCGTCTGGCCCCGAGCCTCCGCCGCCACTCTTCCTCCACCTCGGCGACCACGCCGGCCGCCACCGCCTGGGCGGCCCTGCCGCGCTCGGCGATGGTCACGAGCCGCGCCCGGGCGTCGGCGGGATCGGGCCGCCGCTCGACGTACCCCTCCTCCTCCATGGCCTGCACGAGCAGGCTGGCCGTCTGCTTGGTGACCCGGGCCTGCTCCGCCAGGTGCACCGTGCGGGTGCCGTCCGGGCCGATGCGCTGGAAGATCCGCGCCTGGGCGTAGGAGAGGTCCGCGAAGCCGGCGGCGTGGAGGGCCTCCAGCACCCGGATCTCCATGTCCCGGTACGGGTAGTACAGCAGCAGCCCCGTGTTCGTCCCCTCGTCCTCGCGCATTCCACCCCTTGACGACGTGGCGGTCCCCGCCGGAAAATTTAGTCAGTAAACCTGACCTTTTAGGGGGAGACTACCATGGACCGCACCGCCATCTGGGACGCCGTTCACCAGGAGCGGTCCGCGCTCGCGGACCTGCTCGAGACCCTCAGCCCCGAGGAGTGGGACCACCCCACCCTGTGCCCCGGATGGGCGGTGCGGGACGTGGCGGCCCACGTCATCTCCTCGCCCCAGTTCGGGCTCGCCGATCTCGTCGCGGCCCTGTGGCACGGCCGGGGAGACTACAACCGCGCCGTGTTCCTGGACGCCCGGCGCCGCGGCCGTCAGCCGGTCGAGTCCATCGTCGCGGACTACCGCCGCCTGGACGGTTCGCGGCGCCATCCCCCGGGAACGGGCATCCGGGACCCGCTCCTCGACGTCCTGGTCCACACCCAGGACATCGCGCTGCCCCTGGGGCGGCGCCACGCCATGCCGCCGGAGGCCGCCCGCACGGCAGCCGACCGGGTGTGGTCCATGCCGTTCCCGTTCTGGGCGCGCCGGAGACTGCGCGCAGTGACGCTCGCCGCGACCGACATCGACTGGCGCGCCGGCAGCGGTCCCGAGGTCCGCGGAACCATGGAGGCGCTGCTCCTGCTGCTCACCGGCCGGACCGCGGCGCTCGACCGGCTCGAGGGGCCGGGCCTGGGCGTCGTGGGACCGGGGGCAGGGGCCGCCCGCCGCTCTTGACACCCCGCCGCGGCGGCGGGGACGCTGGTGGAGGCGGCGTCCGCCGTCACCTCCCCCGTCCCCGAGGTGACCCATGGTCCAGCGCATCCTCTTCCTGCACGGGGCCGGACTCCAGCCCGGCCCCGGTGGAAACCCGGTGCTCGAGGCCGTGCGACGGCAGTGGCCGGACGCGGATCTCGTCGCCCCCGACCTCCCGAGCCCGGAGAACCCCGATCCGGAGCTGTGGCAGGAGGCGATAGGCCGGGCCGTCCGCGCCATCCCGGACGAGCCCTGGGTGATCGTGGGCCACTCCCTCGGCGGGTCCGAGGCACTGCGCTTCCTCTGCAACCGGATCCCCACCCTGCTGCAGCGCGTCGTGACCGTGGCCTCGCCGTGCTGGGACCCGGAGGACCCGGACTGGAACGAGCGCGGCTTCGCCCTGCCCTCCACCGTGGGCCGGACGCTGGCGGACCTCGAGATCGTCGTGGTCCACGCCGAGGACGACGACGTCGTCCCCTCCGCCCACGCGCGCCGCCTCACCGAGCGGCTGCCCTCGGCCCAGCTCGTGCTGCTCCCCTCCGGAGGACATCTGCCGACGTCCTGGACGGACCGAGGTCTCATTACGTGAGGCGGACCCGCGCGAATCGGGAGAACCGCCGCCGTGCGGGAGCATGGGGCCATGACCCGACCGCACCCGCAGCACCGAAGGACCGTCCGCACCCTGGGGACCGCCGCCCTCCTCGTGGGGCTCTCCGTGCAGGCTCCCGCGTCAGCGCTCCCCGCCGCCCCGGGCGGCGAGGTCGCCGGGACCTCCTCGGTCGCCGTGCCCGCCTCCTGCGGTCCGGCGGCCGCCGCGTCGCTCCCCGTCACGGACGGACCCACGGCGGAGGACGACCGGCGCGCCCTGACCGCCGCGCTGGACGGGCTGGGCGGAGCGGTGGGAGCCGAGATCGGCCTGCTGGTGCAGGACACGGAGGGCCGCACGGTCTTCGCCCACCACCCCGAGCTGTCCGGCATGGAGGCGAGTCTCTCGAAGGTCCCGCTGGCCCTGACCACCATGCGCCTGGCCGCCGAACGGGACGGCCGGCTCACGGAGCAGCAGCGCGCGCTGATCCGCGACAGCGTCCACGAGAGCGGCAACGAGTCGACCACCGCCCTCTACGGCGCGCTCGGGCCCACGGTCTCCGCGATGGAGGGCGAGATCAACGAGACCTACGACCTCATGGGCGTCACCTCGACCCGGTCCTCGGGCGGCTGGGGCCACAACCTGACCACGGCCTCCGACCAGCTGGCCGTGCTCGGCACGGTCGTCCACGGGGCGGACTGGCTGCCCGAGGAGGACCTCGCCTGGCTCCGGGAGCAGATGCGCCCCAGCCACCCGTCCCAGACGTGGGGCGTGGGGGCCGCGCGCGCTGACGGGGCCGGTACGGCTGGCTCCCTCGTCAAGAACGGGTGGCTGCCGGACGCCGGTGGCGAGTGGGACACCCACAGCGTGGGCCGGGCCGCGGTGGGCGGGACGGCCCACCACATCGCGGTGCTGGGCTCCGGCTACCCCACCGCGGCGTGCGGTCAGGACGTGGCCACCACCGTGGTGGAGCTGTACCTCGCGCTCGAGGACGCCTGAGCTCACGCGGCCGCGTGCGGCGCCCCCGCTCCCGGGTCCACCCGGTGCGGACCGGCCGCGGAGGGCCGGATGTCGAAGTCGAAGATCGCGGTGGGGATGTACACCGTGGCGCAGGAGTTGGGGATGTCCACCACCCCGGAGAACCGGCCCTCGATCGGCGCGGCGCCCAGCAGCAGATACGCCTGCTCGGGTGCGTACCCGAACTTCGTGAGGTAGTCGATGGCGTGCAGGCACGCCCGCTGATAGGACAGCTGCGAGTCGAGGTAGCGCTGCTCGCCGTCGAGGGTCACCGAGGTGCCGGAGAAGGAGATCCACTCGCTGTACTGCGGGTCCGTTCTGCCCGGCAGGAAGATCGCGTTCTCCGAGACCCCGTAGGTCTCCATGCCGCCCTTGATGACGTCCACGTGGAAGTCGATGAACCCGCCCATCTCGATGGCGCCGCAGAACGTGATCTCGCCGTCGCCCTGGGAGAAGTGCAGGTCCCCCACGGAGAAGTTCGCGCCGTCCACGAAGACCGGGTAGAAGACGCGGGTGCCCTTGGTGAGGTTCTTGATGTCCTGGTTGCCGCCGTTCTCCCGCGGCGGAGCGGTGCGCGCGGCCTCCGCGGCGACCCGCTCGGCGTCGGAACCGGGGACCCCGCCCAGCAGGGCATTCTCGGGCTCGGGCGGCAGCGCCAGGGGCGGGACCCGGTCCGGGTCGGTGGCGATGAGCGCGCCTTCGCGCGCATTCCACCGAGCCAGCAGCTCGGCGGAGGGCGCGGTGCCCATGAGGCCGGGGTGGACGATGCCGGTGAAGGAGACCTCCGGGACGTGGCGGGAGGTGGCCGTCTGGCCGCGGAAGTCCCAGATCGCCTTGTAGGCGTCAGGGAACCGGTCGGTGAGGAAGCCCCCGCCGTTGGACCGCGCGAAGACACCGGTGTACCCCCAGCCCTGCCCGGCCAGCGGGCCGGAGTCCTCCTGCGGGATGGGGCCGACGTCGAGGATGTCGACGACGAGCAGGTCTCCCGGCTTCGCGCCCTGCACCGCGAACGGGCCGGAGAGCTTGTGCACGGTCGTCAGCGGCGCGTTGCGGACGTCCTCCGCGGAGTCGTCGTTGACGATCGCGCCGTCGAACCACTCCCGGCAGTGCACCCGGAACGTGTCCCCCGGTCGCACGGTGGCCACCGGAGGGATCTCCGGGTGCCACCGGTTGTGCCCCACCAGCTGCTGGTCCTCGAACGGCCGTGACGAGTCCAGGGGAAAGATGAGCTCCGGCATGACGTGCCTCCTTGGCTGCTGTGCTGCGGGGTGGTGCTCCGGTGGTGTGCCTCTCAGGGCCGGGGAAGTCTGCGGTGCAGGGGATTGCCGGTGGTCCGGGGCGCTCTCCGGGAGCCGGGCGGGGGCGCGGCGACGACGTCGGGCTCGGCCGCGGTGCGCTCGGCGCGCTCGATCAGCCGCGCCGCGGGGGTGCCGGCCCGGGAGAGTCCGGGCGCGCTCATCAGCCGCCGCGCCGCGGACCCGCAGCGGGGGCAGGCGCTCTCGCGCGTGGCGGCGCCCATGCCCAGCAGGAGCTCGAAGACGCCGCACTCCGGGCAGCGGTACTCGTAGATCGGCATGCGGTGCGCCTCCTGGGAACGCGGGGTCTCTGGACTGTCGACCGTAGTGCCGGGCCCGCGGCCGGGGAAGGGCGGTCACCGACATCGCCCGGACATGACGGGTCGGGCCTGCCCGGTGCCCGCGCCGCGGACGTGGGCGGTCCTGCCGTGCGCTCAGGACCGGCCGGGCGGGACGTTCAGGTTGTGCCGGAAGAGGTTCCCGGGGTCGTAGCGGTCCTTGAGGACGGCCAGCCGCTGGTGCTTGTCCCGCCCGTACGCCAGGCGGGCCGCCTCCGAACGGTCGCCCCCGAGCTCGGCGTCCGGGCCCATGAGGTTGACGTACTCGCCGTGCTCGGCGAACGGCTGCATCCCGTCGCGCACGGTTCGGACGAAGGCGGCGAGGTGCTCGTCGTCGGCGGGGTCGTGCCGGACGCCGTAGACCGTCAGCCAGTACCGCGCGGACCGGTTGGGGAAGGCGGTGGCCTCCTCGGGCACCCGGCCGAAGGCGCCCTCGAGGTGGTGGACGTCGATGCCGGTGCCCCGGCACGTGATCGCGGACGCCAGTCCGACGAGGACGTCGACGACCTCGTCGTCCAGCCGGGAGAAGGGCACGTTCCGCCAGTGGCCGTGCGAGCCCTTCGGGTAGGCTCCGTCCCTCGCTCCCTGCCAGGCGAGCCACGGCGTCGGGCCCATCTCCTCGGCGTCGGGGGGCGCGTCCTGCCGCAGCGCGTCGACGACGTCCAGGCCGGCGACGTGGTCCTCGGAGACCCAGCTGAACCCCACGGTCAGCACCGGCTCGTCGCCCATCCCGGCCCCCGGCGACGGGATCGCGAACGTGAGGACCGGGTTCATCTCGTCCGGCAGACCGTGCGACCACTCGGCGAAGGCGGTCAGGGCGTCCCGCCAGTGCGGTCTGCGGTAGTAGAGGTTCCCCGCGAGCACCGCGGACGGCATCCGGCGGGCCCGGAAGGTGAACGAGGTGACCACCCCGAGGTTGCCCCCGCCGCCGCGCAGTCCCCAGAACAGCCCGGCGTTCTCCTCCTCGCTGGCGTGCAGGTGGTCGCCGGCGGCGGTCACGACGTCGGCGGAGTCCAGGTTGTCGAGCGTCAGCCCGTTGCTGCGGGTCAGCCACCCCATGCCCCCACCGAGGGTGAGTCCCGCCACGCCGGCGACACCGACGAGGCCCCCGGGAACGGCGAGGCCGTGCCGGGCCGTGGCCCGGTCGAGCCCGGCGAAGGTGGTGCCCGGGTCCACGCTCACCAGCTGGTTCGCGGGGTCGACGACGACGCCACGCAGCCGCCCGAGGTCCAGCACCAGACCGCCCTCGACCGTGCCGTGGCCAGCCACCCCGTGTCCGCCGCCCCGCACCGCCAGCGGCAGCCGCGTGCGCTGCGCCGTGGCCAGGACGAGGTCGATGTCGCCGACGCCCCCGGCCCGCACGACAGCCCGGGGACGGACGTCGATCATGCCGTTCCAGACCCGGCGGGCCCTGTCGTAGTCGGGGTCCCCCGGCTCGATCAGTCCCCCCGAGAGACGGTCCCGGAGTTCGTGGAGCGCCCCGGCCGTTCCGTCGCCCGGCGCACCGTGGTCCGTGCTGCTCATGGCTCCCGCTCCTGCGCGAATAAATCGTCAGCCCGGGGGGAAATTCTAGTCCGCCCAGCTCAGGAGTCGGCGGAACCCCTTGTCACGCCTGCATAACTCCGGGCAGCGCGTCAGGGACGGACCGCCCCGTCCGCGCCGGCTGCCGGCGTGGACCCGGCAGCCGGCGCCGCCCCGGCGGCGCCGGCGCCCTGCTTCGTGCCGGCGGCGCCGCCCGGCTCGGCCGGGTCTGCGGTCGGCTCGGTCGCCGCCTTCGGCGCCGGGCGACGGGGCTCGTCGTCGTCGGTGTCGAGGATCCCGTCCCCGTCGAGGTCGTCGTCCAGCTCGTTGCGCAGGCCGTCACCGTCCATGTCCGGGTCGACGTCGTTGAGGATCTGGTCCCCGTCGATGTCGGAGTCCAGCTCGTTGGGGATCGTGTCCCCGTCGATGTCGGGGTCCTCGACGTCGAGGACCCCGTCTCGGTCGACGTCCCGCACGGCGTCCGGAACGACGACGGGAGCGACTCCCGGCTCGAGCACGGGCTCGGGCTCGGGCACCGGCTCGGGCTCGGGCTCCGCCACCGGCACGGGCTCGACCTCCGGCTCGGGCTCCACCACCACGGGAGGCGTGGTGGGCTCTCCGGAAGCCGGCGGGGTCGGCGGGGGAACCGTCACGACCGGAACGTCCGGCGCGGGAACCCTCACCACCGGAGCATCCGGAACGGGAACCGTCACCGCCGGGGTCGCCGGAACCGGTGCCGCCTCCTCCTGCTGCACGGGCCTCGCGGGGGTCGCGGTCCTGTCCGGACCTGCCGTCCTCGCGGCGTCGGCCTGTTTCTTGGCCGCCTCCACCTTCTTCGCCGCGTCGGCCTTGTTCTTGGCGTCGATCTTCTTCTTGGCGTCAGCCTTCTCCTTGGCGTCGGCCTTCTTCTTGGCGGCTTCTGTCTTCTCGAGGGTCTCGGCCTTCTTCGCCTTCTCCCCGGCCCGGTCCTCGACCGTGTCCGGGACGGGGACCTCGAGGGAGTACTTGCTGCGGGAGGCGGGGATGACGCGCATGCCGTCGACCCAGTCGAAGGACTGCGGGTCGACCGCCTGGCCGTTCACCCAGGTCTCGAAGTGCAGGTGCGGGCCCGTGACACGGATGCCGGTGGCCCCGATCGAGCCGAGCTGCTCGGAGGCGGCCAGCCGGTCACCGGTCTGCACCCGGACGTCCTCGAGGTGGTTGTAGGTGGTCCTGATCCCGTCCGCGTGGGTGACCTCCACCCGGTTGCCGCCCCAGACGTCCCAGAACACGGCCGTCACCACGCCGTCGAGGGCGGCGACGACCGGGAGACCCGCCGCGGCGGAGACGTCGGTCCCGTTGTGGAACTCGCGCCCGCCGCGATCAGGGGCGATCCGCCACCCGAACTGCCCACCGGGCAGGACAGCACCGGGCCGGGCCGGCGCGATGATCGTGTTGACCGGCAGCTCCCCCTGGTACAGCTTCGGCGCCTGCCGGCCCGGGCGCACCGATGACGCCGTCTCGCGGCCTCCGTCGCCGCGCCCCGTTCCTGGCCGCCAGGAACCCTTCCCCTCGCCGCCGTCCCGCACGGGCGAGGCTGCGTGGTCGTCCCGCACCGGACCGGCCGGAGGAACGACCTGCTCCGCTCCGGCCGCGAGCAGGCTCCACCCCTTGTTCGGCGGTTCGGCGGATGCGGCGGGGACGCCGAAGGCCGACGGACCCCGTTCGCCGCCGGCTCCTGGTGCGATGCCCGCGCTGACCGCCACGCTGACGGCCACGAGGGCCGAGAACGCGGTGAGAGCGGTCACCGGCGACGAGGCACGATGGCGCAGGTCGGTGGGCGCAGGGCGGCGAGAGGAGTCGCGGGGCATGACAGTGTTTCCCCCAGGATGTCGCGGCGAGCGACGAGAAGAACGAGCAGATGGTGGGGGCACTCTCGCCCCACGGCATCAGCTTAAGTGAACCAGAGGGTGTGGACCGAGGGATCGGCCGTCCCCTCATCGGCGCCTTGTCACACGGCGACTTTATGCAATTGCAACACAACTGACCGGTGGACCGGCTCCGGAGCCAGAGCAGGCCCAGGAGCCCCGAACAGCTGAGCCGCGGTGCCACCACCGTTGCCGGAGGACGAGTCCTCCGAAGAGGGCAGCGCCACTGGGCAGTCGGTGCGTCCGCCTTCCGCCGCCGGGCAGTCCTCCGGTCCGGCCCCTGCGGGCGCGCAGTCCAGAGCGCCAGGACCGCGTACAGCGCAGTCCTCCAGCCCGGGACCCAAGGGGTGGCAGTCGACCTGACCGGGCACTGTGGGCGGGCAGTCCTCGGGCCCCGGCCCGAGAGGCTCGCAGTCGACCGACCCCGGCGTCGCAGGGGGGCATGCCGGGGACTCCGGCGTCGGACACCCAGGAGTCCCCAATCCACCCTCCGGACACGGATCCCGCTCCGGCTCCGACGTCGGACACCCAGGAGTCCCCAATCCACCCTCCGGACACGGATCCCGCTCCGGCTCCGACGTCGGACACCCAGGAGTCCCCAATCCACCCTCCGGACACGGATCCCGCTCCGGCTCCGACGTCGGACACCCAGGAGTCCCCAATCCACCCTCCGGACACACCGGCACCTCCCCCGACCTCGGACACTGCTCCGTCACCGGACCACCCTCCGGACACTGCACCTCCCTGCCTTCATCGGGGCAGTCGCTGTCGTCGCCCCCCGTGGAGCACCTCTCCTCCAGGTCCACGGCGTCCGGTGCGCTGCATTCGATGTCGTGGTCCTCCGGATAAGGGCAGTCCTCGGACTCGTCGAGCGAGGTTTCGTCGCCGGGACCGCCGGACGGGATCCGTTGCACTTCCTGCCCGGCCTCGCGGGGCGCCTTGATGACGCGCCCCTGGTCGATCCAGTCGAAGGACTGCGGGTCCACGGTCTCGTCATCCACCCACGTCTCGAAGTGCAGGTGCGGGCCGGTGACGCGCGACCCTGTCATGCCCACGGTCCCGAGCTGCTGGGACGCCTTGAGGGGGTCCCCCTTTTTCACGTGGATGTCATCGAGGTGGTTGTAGGTGGTCAACAAGTCGCCGACATGGGAGACCTCGACCCGTTTGCCCCCCCACTCGTTCCAGAACACTGCCCGCACCACGCCGTCCATCGCTGCGACCACGGGGGATCCGCGCGGGGCGCCGATGTCGGTACCGTTGTGGAGCTCCCCGCGACCGAGGTCGGGGGCGATCCGCCAGCCGAACTGCCCGGCCGGATGCACGGCGTCCGGTGGTCTGGCTGGGGCGATGAGCGTGTTCACCGGCAGCTTGCCCTTGTACACCGGGGGGTCGGCCCCCGGAGCCAGGTGGGACACCAGCGGGGTCCCCTGGGCCCACGGCGAGCCGATCTGCATGAGGGAGAACTTCACCTGCCACTGCTCGGACCCGGCCAGGAACACCGTCCACCCGGCACTGCCCCCTTCCTCCGCGGTGCCCGTGGGACGCGCGCCGGAAGTGCTGGTGGCCGGCGCGTCGGGCCCGGACGGTGACTGCGCCCCGGCCTGGGCCACGCAGCCGCTGAGCACGAGCAGCACGGCGAAGACCAGGGCCGGCACCAGGGAGAGACGCCGATGACGGGGCCCCGTGAGGGCCTGTCGGCGGACGCGGTCGTCAGGCATGACGTCACCCACTCCGGGAGACCGCGGCAGAGCCGCGGTGGTGGTTCCGAGCACTCCCACGCTAGAGGCCGGGCAAGGCGTCCGCGGATCTGCGCGCGCACCTCCTCATGGGCAGAGGTGCTCGCCCCTTGGGGCAGTCAGTAGGGCCCGGACCACCCGTCGTCGAGCAGGCCGCGGACGTAGGCGGCCTGGCCGAGGTGCTGCGCGGAGTCGTCGACCGTGCTCATCAGGCGCACTCCGCGGGTGACGGGCGGGGTCCAGGACCGGTCCACCACGTCGTCGAGCTGGGCGTCGGTGAGCCCGCGCACGTAGGCCACCGTGCGCTCGACCACCGCGTCGAGGTAGCCCCTCAGCAGCTCGGGGGACGTCACACGGATCCGTGCGACGTCCTCCGGACCGTCGCCGAAGCCCATGGAGGAGTCGGGGACGTCGAGGCCGAGCCGCCCACTCCACCCCTCCGCGGTCCACACCTCCTCGGTGCCGGCGAGCTGGGCCACCTGCACGTCCTGCTGGCGGGCGGCGTGCCACACCAGCCAGGCCACGGAGTTCGCGGTCCCTCCCGGCATGGTGTTCAGCACCTCCGACGAGATGTCCTCGAGCACGTGCTCCGCCACCTGGGACGGGCGACGGGCGGCGTCCTCGAACAGGTCCTGCGGCGTCATCGCGACCACTCCTTCCGTACCGAGGGACCGGGCCGGCCCCTGCCGCCGAGCCTACGTCCCACGAAGCGCGCGGATCCGCGCAACAATCCGGCGGCGTCGCCCGGTCCGGGGCCGGGTGGGACGTCCCGGACCTACACTGGCATCTCCGACCATGCCCACGGCGGAGGCGGAGCATCCGATGGCAGCACCACGCACAGCACAGACGATCACCCGCCCGTTCCTGGGGACCAGCCCTGCGGCCCGGGCCGTGGCGGCGTCCGTGGCCTCCACGGCCGCTCTCCTCGCGGAGCGGCGCCTGCACCAGCCGGCGGACCACCGGGGAGCGCGCCTGAGCTTCGCCGACGGGACGGGCTCCCGCGTCTACCGCGAGACCGCGGTGGACGGAGAGCATCCCCGCGAGCCGGTCGTGCTCGTCGTCGCCTTCCGGCTGCGGGCGGTGCGGGGCCGGGCGCACGCCCTGTTCCGCTGGGAGAGCGAGCTCAACACCCCGTTGTTCGCGGGCTTCCCAGGGTTCGTCTCGAAGCTCTGGACGGCTCACGACGACCAGGACCGCTACCGCGGCCTCTACGAGTGGGACGGCCCGGAGCGTGCCCACGACTACGTGCGGGCCCTGGGACGGGTGCTCAGCCTGGTCAGCGAGCCGGCGTCGGTGCAGGCGGTGGTCTTCCCCGGCCTGCGCCGCGACGAGGTGCTGCAGACACCGGACCTGATGGCGGACCACGGCGCGCCCGCGTGGGGCGTGCTCACCTCCGTGGACCCGTCCCCGATGCCATGACGCCGGAGGCCGGGGCGGAGGACCCCGCCGATGTGCTCGTGGTCGGGGCCGGTCCGAGCGGTCTGGCCCTCGCCCTGTCCGCGCACGACCACGGGGCGCGGGTGCGGGTCGTCGAGCGACGCCCCGAGCGGTTCCGGCCGTCCCGCGCCCTCATCCTGCATCCGCGCGCCCTCGAAGGTCTGCGCCCCCTGGGGGTCGTGGACGAGCTGCTGGCCCGCGCCGACACCTCGCCCGTGGTGGACCTGCACCTCGGCGCGCGCGTGGTCACGGCCCGGCTCGACGACGTCGTCCTGCCGGGCACCGCGTTCCCGCACCCGGTGCTGGTGCGCCAGGCCGAGGCCGAGTCCGTGCTGGACGAGGCCCTGGCCCGGCGGGGGGTGACCGTGGAGCGGGGCACCGAGTTCGTGGGCAGGGTCGGTCACCGGGCGGGCCTGCGCCGCGGCGGGACCTCGGAGGAGGCCTCCTTCCGTTGCCTGGCCGGGTGCGACGGGCCCGCCAGCGCCGTGCGGGCCACGACCGGTGTGCCCTGGCGCGGCGGCCCCTACCGGCAGGAGATCCTGCTCGCGGACCTCGAGCTGGACGGTCTGCGCCCGGGGCGGGCCCACGTCGTGGCCGCGGCGGACGGACTCGTGTTCCTCTTCCCGATCGGCGAGCACGCACCGTGGCGACTGCTGGCGACCACGCGCTCGACCCCGTTCGAGACCCCTTTCGGCCAGCCCGGCCCGCCGGTCCCGGACCAGGAGCTCCGATCCGTGCTCGACGCCTCGGGACTGCCGGTCCAGCTGGTCCGGACGGCCTGGTCCTCCCGGGTCAGGCTCCAGCACCGGGTGGCGGACCGGTTCCGGCAGGGCGACGTGTTCTTGGTGGGGGACGCCGCCCACGCCCACTCCCCCGCGGGCGGGCAGGGCATGAACACCGGCATCCTCGACGCACTGAACCTGGGCTGGAAGCTGGCCGGCGCCGTCGACCCGAGGGCGGGCGGCACCGCCCGGGAGGCGCTCCTGGACTCCTACGAGCTGGAACGCCGTCCCGTCGACCGCCAGGTGCTGGCCCTGACGCACGCCATGTTCTGGGGCGAGGCCGGCACCGGCCGGCTGCCCCGGTTCGTGCGCGGTCGCCTGGCACCGCTGGGCGCCCCGGCGGCATCGGCCCTGCTGGGGCGCCCCCGGCTGACGGCCGCCGGGCTGGGGGTGCTCGCCCAGTTCCACGTCCGCTACCGGAGGAGCCCGCTGTCGGTCACCGCGGGACGGGTCCGCGGGAAGCCCCGGGCCGGGGACCGGCTGCCGGACGCGCTCGTGCGCTGTGGTGCCCCGGCCGTGCGGTTGCACGGGCTCACGGCCGCCCCCGGGTTCCACGTGCTGCTGGAACGCTCGGCCCCCGACCTGGACGCCGCGGCGCTGGGGCCCGGCGTCCAGGTGCACCGGCTCGAGGACCGGCCAGGTGAGGGCGGCACGGTGGTGCGCCCGGACGGGCATGTGGGCCTGCGCGCGGCACGGATCGACGGCGGGCAGGTCAGCGCGTGGCTGGCCGCAGCACGCGGGCGACCGTGAACGCCGCCAGGACCACCACGGCGGTCATGACCACTGCCGTCCAGTGCATGCCGGCGGTGAAGGCGGCGAACGCCGCCTCCCGCACGGCGGGACCGAGCTCCCCCGCGCCCTCCGCGATCCCGACGGCTCCGCCGAGGGTCTCGTGCGCTGCGGCGGACGATCCGGCACCCAGGGCCGCGGGCAGGTCGAGGTGGCGCTGGTAGAACGCGGTCAGCAGCCCGCCGAGCACGGCCGTGCCGAGCACCGCACCGACCTCGTAGCCGGTCTCCGAGATCGCCGAGGCCGCTCCGGCCTTGTGCGGCGGGGCCGCCGTGAGGACCAGGTCGTTGGAGAGCGTCTCGGCGAGCCCGATCCCGGTGCCGACCAGGCAGAAGGCCACGAGGACCACCACGGCGCCGGCGGAGAGGTCCGCGAGGGCGACCACGAGGAAGCCGACCGCGGACAGGAGCATCCCCGCCGTGATCACGGTCCGCGGGGTCAGCCACCGCACCGCCCGCACCGCGAGGAAGCCGGCGAGGACCGTGAGGACGAGTCCCGGGACCATGGTCACGCCCGCGGTCATCGGGTCGAGCCCGACCACGAGCTGCAGGTACTGCGTCAGCATGAACAGGAAGCCGTAGAGTCCCACGTTGCCGAGGACGTTGACGGTCACGCCGCCCGTGAAGCCCGGGTGCCGGAACAGGGCGAGGTCGAGCACGGGGTGCGCCAGGACCGCCTGGCGCCGGACGAACAGCACGCCGGCCAGCACGCCGAAGGCCGCGCTGAGCAGGCCGTGGAAGAGCTCCCCGGAGGCCGTCGCCGCCTTGATGCCGTAGACCACGGGGGTCATGGCGAGCATGGCGAGCAGCACGGACGGGACGTCCACGGGTCCGGGCCGGGGGTCGCGCGACTCCGGCACCAGCACGGGGCCGAGCACGAGCAGGGGCAGCAGCACCGGCACGGACATCAGGAACACCGAGCCCCACCAGAAGTGGTTGAGCAGGAAGCCGCCGACGATCGGTCCGAGCGCGGCACCCCCGCTGAAGCCGCCGGCCCACACCGCGATGGCGATCCGGCGCTGGCCCGGGTCCAGGAAGATGTTGCGCAGCAGGGACAGCGTGGCGGGCATCAGCATCGCGCCGAAGAGCCCCATCGCGGCCCGCCCCGCCACGAGCAGCTCGGCGGTGGGCGCGAAGGCCGACGCCGCGGAGACGGCGGCGAAGCCCGTGCCGCCGATCAGCAGCAGCCGCCGGCGGCCGATCCGGTCCCCCAGGGCCCCCATGGGGATGAGCAGGCCGGCGAGCACGAGGGGATAGACGTCCACGATCCACAGCAGCTGCGTCCCGGTGGGGTGCAGCGCCTGGGAGATGGTGGGCAGCGCGAAGCTCAGCGCCGTGTTGTCGACCGACACGAGCAGGACGGGCATCATCAGGACCGCGAGCGCGGCCCATTCGCGCGCACCGGCCGTGGGGCGGGGCGTCAGCAGAGTGGTCATGGTTCACCTCCGGGGAGACGGATCGGATCGGACAGCCTCAATAACTGTACCGTCTAGACGGTACAGTTATGGACGGGCTGGCACAATGGGCACCACGTCCGACCCAGGGAGGTCTTCCTCACATGCCACGCCCACCCGTGGCCCGGGACAAGCTCCTGGCCGCCTTCGAGCAGATCGTCCTCGACGACGGCGAGCGCGCCGCGACCCTCGACGCCGTCGCCACCGCCGCCGGCGTGTCCAAGGGGGGTCTGCTCTACCACTTCCCGCACCGCCAGGCCCTCGTGGACGCCACGCTGCAGCGGCTCGAGGAGCTCATGCGCCTGGACCTCGAGGGCATGGCAGCGGCGCCGGACGGGGCCGCCCGCTACTTCCTCGTCACGTCCCTGTTCGAGGACAGCCGGCTCGACCGGGCCCTGATCGTGGCCTCCCGCCTGGTCCAGGCCGGGGACGAGAACGCCCGCGCCGCCCTCAAGCGGCTCGAGGAGGCGTGGTACGAGCTGATCCTCGCGGACGTGGGAGACCCGGTGGTGGCAACCGCGGTCCAGCAGATGGGCGACGGGCTCTACCACAACGCCTCGATCGGACTGCTGCCCGACGACAGCGGGCAGCGGCACACCATCCTGGAGAACCTCCTGGCCGCGGTGGACCGGCTCAGCCCGCGCCCCTGAGCGCACTGTCCCGCCCGGACGGGACGGAGCCCCTCAGCCGCGGGCCGGCGGGCGGACGTGCTCGGGCCGGAGGCCGATGCCGATGGCCCGTCCCGTCACGTGGGGCAGGAACGGCAGGGCCCGCACCACCCCCAGCGGCAGCGGAGGCCGCGGTGTCTGCCCGGGCCGGGCGGGCACCAGCCGGCGGGCCAGCACGAGCTGGAACAACTGGGTGGCGCGCGCCGGCCACGCCCGCCGGCGCTGCACCCGCGCGAGGTCCCGCGCCCGCACCCGGCCGCGCAGCAGACGCGGGCCCAGGATGTTCGCCGCAGCCACCGCGTCCTGGATCGCGAGGTTGATGCCCACGCCGCCGGCCGGGGACATCGCGTGGGCGGCGTCGCCGAGGAACAGGATCCCGGGCCGCCACCAGCGGCGCAGCCGGTCCACGCGCACGCGCAGCAGCTTCACCTGCTCCCAGTCCTCGATCGTGTCGAGCCCCTCCCCCAGCCCGGGGGCGAGCTCGTGCACCCGGTCCCGGAAGACCTCCAGACCCTGGGCGCGCAGCGCGTCGTGCTCGCCGGCCCGCACGATCATGGCGGCCTGCCAGTAGCCGGTGCGCGGCAGCGCGACCACCGCGCCGTCCCCCGCGTTGAACAGCGGCTGCTCCTGGCCCTCGTCGCGGGGCACGCGGAACCACAGCACGTCCATCCGGGACGGCGAGGCCACCGGGGTCAGCCCGGCCGCGGCCCGCAGCACGGAGTCGCGGCCGTCGGCGGCCAGGACCAGCTCGGCCCGGATCTGCACCCGTGCCCCGTCGTCGTCGTGCGCCGTGACGCCGGTGCACCGGCCGCCCTCGACGAGCAGGCCGTCGGCGGCCGTGGAGCGCAGCAGCCGGAAGCCGGGCAGCGCCTCGCCCTTCTCGGCGAGCAGGTCCAGGAAGTCCCACTGCGGCAGGAATGCGATGAACGGGCAGCGCACGGGCAGCCGGTCGAACCGGCCGACCACGACCGTCTCCCCGCCGAGGGCGACCGTGGCGCGCTCCACGCGGGTGTGCGGCAGCGCCAGGACGTCCTCGAGCCAGCCGAGCTCGGCCATCACCTCCAGGGTGGAGGGGTGCAGGGTGTCGCCGCGGAAGTCGCGCAGGAAGTCCACGTGCTTCTCCAGCACGACCACGTCCACGCCCTGCCTCGCGAGCAGCACCCCGGCCATCAGTCCGGCCGGGCCACCGCCCACCACGCAGCACGTGGTCCGCACCTGCTCCGTCGTCTGCTCCGCCACGGGTGCCTCCCGGAACCTCGCCGAACCGCCGTCCCTGCCGACGATCCCACCGGGGTGCCGGACGCGCAAGAGCCCGGCGAGGCCTGCGCGCCGGCCGAGCGCGTCATGCCCCGCCGCACCCTTCCCACCGCCGCACGGGAGCACCAGAGTGGGAACCGCACGCCCGAGCGGCGACCGCATCGACAGGAGATCTCCATGGGAACGCTGATCATCACCGAGTTCATCACCCTCGACGGCGTCGTCGACTCCCCCGGCGGCGGCCCGCACCCGCACGCCGGCTGGACGTTCCGGCACGTCGCCTACGAGGAGGCCGCCTACGAGCTCAAGGACCGGGAGCAGAAGGAGGCGTCGGCGATGCTGATGGGCCGGGTCAGCTACGACGAGTTCGCGCCGGTCTGGCCGTCGATGGAGGAGTTCGCGGAGTACAACGCGATGCCCAAGTACGTGGTCTCCTCCACCCTGGAGGACCCGCAGTGGCACAACACCTCCGTGCTGCGCTCCCTCGACGAGGTCGCCCGGCTGAAGGAGACGCTCGACGGCACCGTCCTGGTGCACGGCAGCGCCACCCTGGCCAAGGGCCTCGCCGCCGCGGACCTCGTGGACCGGTACCACCTGCTGGTGTTCCCCGTGCTGCTCGGCGCGGGCCGCCGTCTCTTCGACGACGCCGCCGACACGTTCCGCACGCTCGATCTGGTCGAGCACGAGGCCTACGCCAACGGCGTCCTCAAGGCCGTCTACGACGTCGTGCGCTGACCGGCCGCACCCGCCGGCTCACGCCCCTCCTTCCCGCCGCTCCACCGGGCCGCGCTCCAGCAGGCCCTCGTGCTCCTGGACGAGCCGCAGCGAGAGCTCCTTGTACCCCACCGAGTCGAACAGGACGATGATCCGGTCCGGCTCCGCGCCCATCACGATCCCGTGGCCCCACTCGCGGTGGACGACCGGGGTCTGGATCTCCCAGCCGTGCGGGGTGGCGGCGGCCCGTTCCTCGGCCTCGGCGGCGGACCCTGTCTCCGCGCAGTTGTCGCAGTTGCCGCACCAGCCGCCGGTCTCCTCGCCGAAGTAGTTGAGCAGCCAGTCCCGCCGGCACCCGTCGGTCTCGGCGTAGCCGCGCATCATGTCGATCCGCGACCGGTCGATCCGGTGCCGGGCTTCGGCCTCCGCGAGCGCGGCGGCGACGGCGGCCTCCGGCGTGGCCCCCTCCACGGCACGGTAGCCCTGGTGCTGGGCGAGCACGCCGCCGCTGTGCTCGAGGAGGTGCAGGGCCCGGGCCTGGGCGCGGGGGCCGAGCCCGGTGTGCTCGCGCAGCTCCCGGGCCCGGACCGGCCCGTGCCGGTGGACCGCGCGGAAGACCTGCTCGAGGTCCTCCCGCTCGGGGGCGGCGCCGGCGAAGTACTGCTGGAGACCGAGGTCCTCGGAGCGGTAGTGCAGCACGGCGAGGGCCGGCCTCCCGTCCCGGCCGGCGCGGCCGATCTCCTGGTAGTAGCTGTCCAGGGAGTCGGGGACGTCCGCGTGCACCACGAAGCGCACGTCCGGCTTGTCGATGCCCATCCCGAACGCGGTGGTGGCCACCACCACGTCGAGCTCGTCGCCGTGGAACCGGGCGTGCACCTCGTCCCGGTCGGACCGCCGGCGCCCCGCGTGGTAGGCCTCGGCGCGCACGCCGCGCCGGGCGAGCCCGGCGGCGTAGTCCTCCGTCTCCCTGCGGGTCGCGACGTAGACGAGCCCCGGCCCCACGAGCCCGGAGACCTCCTCGAGCACCGCCCGGCGCTTGTCGGAGGACTGGTGGTGCCGCACCACCCGCAGCTCGATGTTGGGCCGGTCGAAGCTGTGCACCAGGACCAGGGGGTCGCGCAGGCCCAGCCGGTCGACGATCTCGGCCCGGGTGTGCGGGGACGCGGTGGCGGTCAGGGCGACGACGGGCGGGCGCCCCAGTCGCTCGACCGCCTCCCGGAGCACGAGGTAGTCGGGACGGAAGTCGTGGCCCCACGAGGAGATGCAGTGTGCCTCGTCCACCACGAACAGGGACGGCCGGTGCGCGGCGAGCCGCCGCGTCGTCTCCTCCCGGGCCAGCTGCTCGGGGGCCAGGAAGAGGAACTTCGCGTCCCCGCGCGCCACGGCCTCCCATGCGGCACGCTCGCGGCGCGCCCCCACGGCCGAGTTCAGCGCGAAGGCGACCTCCGCCCCGAGGTCCTCGTTGATCGCCTCGACCTGGTCCTGCTGGAGGGCGATCAACGGGGAGACCACCACGGCGGTCCCGGGCAGGGCGGCGCCCGGGACCTGGTAGATCGCGGACTTTCCGTGGCCGGTGGGCATCACCGCGAGAACGTCTCGGCCGGTGGCCGCCGCCTCCATCGCCTCGAGCTGGCCTTCCCGGAACTCCTCGATGCCGAAGCGGGCCGCGGCCACCTCCCGGAGCCGGTCCGCGGAGACCGGAGCGGTGCGCTGGTGCGCGCTCATGGGCGCGCTCCCCCGCTCAGAACGGGAACCGGGCGTGGCCCTCCTCCTGGACGGTGATCCACCGCCGCTCGCTGAACGACTCGACGCCGGCCTGGCCGCCGAACTTGCCGTACCCGGACTCCTGGATCCCGCCGAAGGGGGCCTGCGGCTCGTCGGAGACGGACTGGTCGTTGACGTGCACGATCCCGGTCCGGAGCCGCTTCGCCACGGCCATGCCCGCGCCGAGGTCTTCGGTGATGACGCCGGCGGTGAGACCGTAGTTGGTGTTGTTCGCGAACTCCACGGCCTCGTCCGGGCCGTCCACCTCGAAGACGGTCGTGATGGCGCCGAAGATCTCGTCGTGGAAGATGTCCATCGCCGGGGTGATCTCGGTGAGGACGGTCGCGGGCACGAGCGAGTTCTCGAGCCGGTGACCACCAGCGCGCACCACGGCCCCCTTGGCCACGGCGTCCTCGATGAGCCCGTACTGCCGCTCGGCGGCCCGGGCGTTGACCGCGGGGCCGATGACGGTGGCCGGGTCGGTCGGGTCCCCGGTGGGCAGGTCCTTGACCTTCTCGGCGAACTTCTCGGTGAACTCCTCGGCGATGCTGCGGTCCACGAGCACGCGGTCCACGGACATGCAGATCTGCCCGGCGTTCATGTAGGCGCCGAAGGCCGCGGCGTCGACCGCGTAGTCGAGGTCGGCGTCCGCGAGCACCACCAGGCTGTTCTTGCCGCCGAGTTCCAGCACGGCGGGCTTGAGGTGCTGCGCCGCGAGCGTTCCGATGGTGCGGCCCACGGCGGTGGAGCCGGTGAAGTTGACGATCCGCACCCGCCGGTCGGAGATCAGCGCCGAGACGACGTCCGCGGCGTCCGCGCGGTCGTTGGTCACCACGTTCAGCGCGCCGGCGGGCAGTCCGGCGTCGACCAGGGCGTCGGCGAGGAACAGGCCGCAGGCCAGGGGCGCGTCCTCGCTGGGCTTCAGGACCACGGTGTTGCCCACGGCCAGGGGCACGGCGATGGAGCGCATCCCCAGGATGAAGGGGGCGTTCCAGGGGGAGATCGCGGCGACCACCCCGTAGGGCTGGCGCACCGACATCGAGCGCACCCCCGGCAGGTCGGTGGCGAGCACCTCGCCCTGGGGCAGGGTCGTGGCCCCGGCGGCCTCGCGGAGGATGTTGGCGGCCAGGTGGGTGTTGAACTCCGCCCAGCCGCGCACGCCGCCGACCTCCCGTGCCATGATGTCGGCGCCCTCCTCGATGCGCTCCTCGAACAGGTCGGCCGCGCGCAGGAAGATCCGCCGGCGGGCGCTGGGGGTCATTCCCGCCCACTCCTCGGAGGCGGCCGCGGCGGCGTCGACGGCGCGGGTCACGTCCTCGGGGCCGCCCGCGGCGACCGTGGCGTAGACCTCGCCCGTGTAGGGGTTGACGTCCTCGGCGGTCCGCCCGCTGAGGGCGGGCACGTGCTCGCCATTGATGATCAGGTCTCGGGTGATGCTCACGGCGCACCTTCCGATCGTCGTCGTCCCACAGGGGACCTGGCATGACAGCAAGGGTACTGAGCGGATCCGGGAAGTGCCACGACGGGCTGTGTGCGGACCGGGACCGGGCGGACGGGGGCGCAGAATGGGACCCGTGGAGATCATCGTCGTCGCCGCCCTCGCGATCCTCGTGGGCTCGGTCCTGCAGCGCGTCTCGGGCACCGGGGTCGGCCTCGTGGTGGCCCCGACCCTCGCGCTGCTGCTGGGCCCCGCCACGGGCGTGCTCGTGACCAACGCGACGACGACCGTCTCCGGTTTCCTCATCATGCTCTCGGTGTGGCGCCACGTGGACTGGCGGCGCTACGCCCTCATCGCCCCGGCCGCCGCGGTGGGCGCCGTGCCGGCGGCGCTCGTGGTGCGCGAGCTGCCCGCCGCCTGGCTGCAGGTGGTGGTGGGCGGCGTGGTGCTGCTGGCCCTGACCACCATGTTCGGGCTCCCCCGGCTGCCCCATTGGCCGGGGCGGCTGCCCACGGTGCTCGCCGGGGCGATCGGGGGGTTCTTCAACACCACCGCGGGGGTGGCCGGCCCGGTCATGGTGATCCACTCCCGCCTGGCCCACTGGGAGCAGCGCTCCTTCGCCGCGACCCTGCAACCGGTGTTCATGACGATGGGCGCCCTGTCCGTGCTCACCAAGACGCTGCTCGGGGCGGCCGGCACGGACGGGATGCCGCCGTGGTGGGTGGCGCCCGGCGTGGTCCTCACGGTGGTGCTGGGCGTGCGGATCGGCGGGGTCGTCGCCCGCCGCGTGCCCCTGAGCGCCGCGCGCACGATCGCGCTCGTCCTCGCGGGACTGGGCGGCGCGATCACGCTGGTGCGCGGGCTCCTGGGCGTCCTCTGAGTCCTCGGAGGCAGGAGTAGCAATCAGAAACGTGCGCGTCCGGGAGACGCGGCGCCACGACACGGCCCTACGCTGTGCGCACCGACATCGGAGGGACGCCATGAGACGCCGGATCCGCACTGTGCTCCTCGCCGCAACGACCGCCGCGGCGCTGGCGGCCGGCCCGGCCGCCGCGTCGCCCGCCACCGCGGACCAGCACACGCCGGCGGACCGGGACCGGGCCCCCATCACGCACCTCGACTTCGGCTGGGCGCAGGGGTGGCGCACCGATCGCCACGTCCGGGGAACGGGGGACGTCAACGGTGACGGGCACGCGGACGTCGTCGGGATCGGCGACCGCGGTGTGCATCTGGCCCTCGGCGGCGAGACCGCCGAGCTGACGGGCGCGGGCCTGGTGCTGCGGGACTTCGGGGTGGCCCAGGGCTGGCGCACGAGGCTCCATCCTCGGATGCTGGCCGACCTCGACGCGAACGGCACGGATGACGTCGTGGGCTTCGGCAACCGCGGGCTGTTCGTCTCCGACGCCGGCCCCGGCGGCACCCTGACGGCACCGCGCGGGCCGGAGGCGACGGTGCGGGACTTCGGGGTGGACCAGGGCTGGCGCACCGACCGCCACGTCCGGGAGCTGGCCGACCTCCAGGGGGACGGGCTGGTCGACGTCGTCGGCTTCGGGAACCACGGGATCCAGGCGGCCTCCGGGAGCCCGACCGCCTTCTCACCCTCGACACGCCGGCTGGCGGACTTCGGCTGGAACCAGGGCTGGCGCCCCGACCTCCACGTCCGGCAGCTCGCCGACGTCACCGGCGACGGCGTGCTCGACGCCGTCGGCTTCGGGGACGCCGGGGTGCAGGTGGCTCGGGGTCGCGCCGACGGGACCTTCTCCGCCCCCGCTCTCGTGCTGCGCGAGTTCGGCCGCGCCCAGGGCTGGCGCGTCGAGCGCCATCCCCGGCACGTGGCGGACGTGAACGCGGACGGCCGCGCCGACGTCGTGGGCTTCGGCCACGCCGGGGTGTGGGTCTCGCACGGAGAGGCGGACGGGACCTTCGGTGCGCCGTCGATGACGCTGCGGGACTTCGGTGCGGCGCAGCGCTGGCGGCCCGATCGTCACCAGCGGGAGGTCGTCGACCTGAACGGAGACGGCCGGGCCGAGATCGTGGGCTTCGGCAACTCCGGCACCTTCGTGTCCTATGCCGGGTTCGACGGGAACTTCGCGGTCTCCACGCGCAACCTGAGCGATTACGGCTGGCACCAGGGCTGGCGACCGGGCCGCCACCTGCGTCAGCCGGCGGACGTCACCGGGGACGGCCTCCTGGAGGTCGTGGGCTTCGGCGAGCGGGGCACCGCGGTCACGGAGTGGCTGAGCTTCTCCGGGTGACCCCCGGGGGCAGAGGATCAGCCGTCCTCACGCGCCCTGCGGGTCGCGGCGTCGCTGGCCTTCCGGATCGCGTCGACGAGCTCCTTCTTGGTCATGTAGGAGCGCCCCTCGACACCGAGCCGCTTCGCCACCTCGTAGAGGTGCTGCTTCGAGGCGTTGGCGTCGACCCCGCCGGCGGTCTCCGCACGGGAGTCGCGGCCGCCCGCGGCGTGCTCGTCGGAGGGCCCGTACTCCTCCTTGCCCTCCCAGTGGTCGCCGACCTTCTCGTGGGTGTGCTTGAGCGCGCTGTAGGCCGTGCGCGCCGCTCGCTCCTCCTCGCCGTACTCCTCGAGCGCGGAGTCGTAGGTCTTGGCGAACGTGTCCTGCGCCTTCTGCCCCGAGCGCTGCAGGGTGGAGGGCAGCTCACTCTTCTTGGCGTGGTCGTCCTTGCCGGTCTTGGGCACGATGTGCTCCTTCCGTAGGGGTGTGGGGGCGCCGCTCAGAAGACGGGCATGCCGCCGGTGACGCCGAGGACGATGCCGCTGACGTAGCTGGCCTCGGCCGGGCTGGCCAGGAAGACGTAGGCGCCGGCCAGCTCCGCGGGCTGGGCGACCCGCCCCAGGGGCGTCTCCTTGCCCATGTTCGCGACCGCCCCGGGCTTCTTGGTGGCCGGCCCCAGGGGGGTCCACACCGGCCCGGGGGCCACCGCGTTGACGCGGATGCCCTCGGGGCCGAGCTCGGCGGCGAGGTTGGCGGTGACGTTGTTGAGGGCGGCCTTCGTCGCGGCGTAGTCGAGCATCGACACCGACGGGTCGTAGGCCTGCACGGACGTGGTGTTGATGATGCTGTCCCCGCGGCCGAGGTGCGGCAGCGCCGCGCGGCTGATCCAGAGGGTGCCGTAGAGGTTGGTGCGCACGGCCCGCTCGAGGTCCTCCGTGGCGAGCCCCTTGAGCCCGGACTCGCCGCGGGCCCAGTGGAAGCCCGCGTTGTTCACGACCACGTCGAGCCCGCCGAGCCCCTCGACCGCCCGGTCCACGATGTCCTGGCAGCTCTGCTCCTCGCGCACGTCGCCGGGGACCAGCACGGCCGTGCGACCGGCCTTCTCGATCCACCCCACCACGTCCTGGGCGTCCTCCTGCTCGTCGGGGAGGTAGTTGATCGCGACGTCGGCGCCCTCACGGGCGAACGCGATCGCCACGGCCCGGCCGATCCCGGAGTCCCCTCCGGTGATCAGGGCCTTGAGCCCCTCGAGCCGGCCGCGGCCCTCCCAGGACGCCTCCCCGTGGTCGGGCACGGGGTCCATGGCGGCGGTCAGGCCCGGGAGCGCCTGCTGCTGCTCGGGCATCCCGCCCTCGGCGTCGGCCATCGCTCGGGCGTGCTGGGAGACGGGTGCCTCTGGCATGTCGGACTCCTTCGATCAGGTTGCTTATCTTTTGTTGCTCCCACCCTAGGAGGGCCGGGCACGACTTGTCTTCCCCGGCGCGCACAAACTTCCGTGCCGGCCGTGGACATCCCTCGACGCTCGTCGAGTTCCGTTGATAGGTTCACGGCACGCCCTGCCCCGCGCACCCCACCGCGCACCGACGACCCGGAAGAGACCGCATGAGCCCCGACATCAAGCCCCGCAGCCGTCAGGTCACCGACGGCATCGACGCGACCGCCAGCCGCGGCATGCTCCGTGCCGTGGGCATGGGCGACTCGGACTGGGAGAAGCCCCAGATCGGCATCGCGAGCTCCTGGAACGAGATCACCCCGTGCAACCTCTCCCTGGACCGGCTCGCCCAGGGCTGCAAGGAGGGCGTCCATGCCGGCGGCGGCTACCCCCTCCAGTTCGGCACGATCTCGGTCTCGGACGGGATCTCGATGGGCCACGTGGGGATGCACTTCTCGCTGGTCTCCCGCGAGGTCATCGCGGACTCCGTGGAGACGGTGATGCAGGCCGAGCGACTCGACGGGTCCGTGCTGCTGGCCGGGTGCGACAAGTCCCTGCCGGGCATGCTCATGGCCGCCGCCCGGCTGGACCTGGCCTCGGTGTTCCTCTACGCCGGGACCATCGCCCCGGGGTGGGTGAAGCTCACCGACGGGACCGAGAAGGACGTCACCCTCATCGACGCGTTCGAGGCCGTGGGCGCGTGCAAGGCGGGCCTGATGGGCAAGGCCGACCTCGACCGGATCGAGCGGTCCATCTGCCCGGGCGAGGGCGCCTGCGGCGGGATGTACACGGCCAACACGATGGCCTCCGTGGCCGAGGCCCTCGGCATGAGCCTGCCCGGCTCCGCGGCCCCGCCCTCGGCGGACCGGCGGCGCGACCAGTTCGCCCACCGCTCCGGGGAGGCCGTCGTCGAGATGCTCCGGCAGGGCATCACGGCGCGGGACGTCCTGACGAAGGAGGCCTTCGAGAACGCCATCACCGTGCTCATGGCCCTCGGCGGGTCCACGAACGCCGTCCTGCACCTGCTGGCCATCGCCCACGAGGCGGAGGTGGAGCTCACCCTGGCGGACTTCAACCGGATCGGGGACCGCGTTCCGCACCTCGCGGACCTCAAGCCGTTCGGCCGGTACGTCATGAACGACGTCGACCGGCACGGCGGCATCCCCGTGGTCATGAAGGCCCTGCTCGACGCCGGGCTGCTGCACGGGGACGCTCTCACCGTGACCGGCCGCACGGTGGCCGAGAACCTGGCCGCCCTGGACCCCGACCCTTTGGACGGGGACGTGATCCGCACCCTCGACAACCCGATCCACCGCACGGGCGGGATCACGGTGCTGCACGGCTCCCTGGCGCCCGAGGGCGCCGTGGTGAAGTCCGCGGGCTTCGACGCCGAGGTCTTCGAGGGCCCGGCCCGCGTCTTCGAGCGCGAGCAGGCCGCGATGGACGCCCTCGAGGCCGGCGAGATCCAGGCCGGGGACGTGCTCGTCATCCGCTACGAGGGCCCCAAGGGCGGCCCCGGCATGCGCGAGATGCTGGCCATCACCGGGGCGATCAAGGGTGCCGGGCTGGGCAAGGACGTGCTGCTGCTCACCGACGGGCGGTTCTCGGGCGGCACCACGGGCCTGTGCATCGGCCACATCGCGCCGGAGGCCGTCGACGCCGGGCCGGTCGCGTTCCTGCGCGACGGCGACCGGATCCGGGTGGACCTCGCGGCCCGCTCCCTGGACCTGCTGGTGGACGCCGAGGAGCTGGCACAGCGCCGCAGCGGCTGGGCCCCCCTGCGCCCGCAGTACGAGGGCGGCGTGCTGGGCAAGTACGTCAAGCTGGTGCGCTCGGCCTCGCTGGGCGCCGTCACCGGCTGACCGGCCGGCGCCGCGACCGGCACCACCGTCGGTTCCGCCGCCGCTCAGCCGCTCCGGGCACCCGCCCGTGCGCGCTGCCCGAGGGACGGTCGTCGATGCCCCGGGGGGCGGGGTCCACGTCCAGGTCCCCGTCGACGGTGTCGCCGGTGAGGGCCCCGTCCACGGGAGGAATCGGAGGGACCTCCCCCGTCACGGTCTCCCCGGACGCCACCGGTGCCGCCGGCGGCGCGGTCGACTCGAAGGTGATCGGCTCCGTGTCCGGAGCGGAGTCCTTCTTCTTCGCCGCGGCGGCCGCCCCGGCGGCGGCCACTCCGGCCGCGGCGACGCCCGCGGCGACCGCCTTGCCCGACACCCCGGCCTTGCCGTCGTCACCGCGGGAGGCCGCGGCGTGCTCGACACCGGGCGTGCCGACGGGGGCGCCCTCGTTGACGGAGCCCCGCCAGGCGCCGGTCGCGTAGCCCTCGTCCTCGATGAACTTCTTGAACCGCTCGAGGTCGCCCTCGGCCTGGTTCTCGACCACGTTGAGCTTGTCCCCGACCTTCTCCACGAGCCCCTCGGGCTCGTACTCGAGGACCAGGTGCACCTCGGTCCGGCCGTTGCCCGCGTCGTGGAACAGCACGGTGCCGGCGTTGGTGGCGCCCTCGGTGGCGGCCCAGGAGACCCGGCTGTCCGGGACCTGCTCCACGATCTTCGCCTCCCACTGCCGGCGGACGCCGCCGAGCTCGGCGACCCACTCGAGGCGGTCGTCGCCGAGCTGGGTCACGCTCTTGACCCCGTTCATGAAGTGGGGGAAGTCCTCGAACTGGGTCCACTGGTTGTACACGGTGCTCAGGGGCACGTCGACCACGACAGTCTTCTCGACCTTGGTGCTCATGGCATCTCCTTCGGCTCGTCTCGACGATCAGGATGACGAAAAGTCGCCAATTCGCCAGTGTGCTTACGATAACGTCCGGAGCCGAGCGTGGCCAGAGCGGCGGGGTCCGGGCGCCGCCGCGGGGGCACCGGCCGGCGTGACCGGCGGCAGACCAGGGACGTGACATGGGCGGCGACTATGGACTTGACGTGGGCGGACGGGGAGAATTGCCGCACGACCTGCGGGGGGCTGGACATGGCGACACTCGAGACAGAATTCCGGACACTGGTGTCCGTCCAGAACGCGCGAGCGTCCGACGCCGTCGAGGGACACCTGGCGTGGGGACGCCTGGTGGACAGCGACTACGTGCTGGTGCAGGGCCCACCGGACTGGCTGGGACGGGACGTCGACCCGGAGGTGCTGATCGCCCGGGTCGCGTCGGGGCGAACGGACGAGGTCGAGCGGATCAGGATCTCGCGGATCCAGCTGCACGGCGTCCTGCACGACCCGGCGTCCGAGATGACGGGCATCCGGCTCGACCGTCCGTCCGGGTGCCCGGCGCAGGGCCCCCCGGACGGCGCGGGCTCCGACCGTCCGCTCGCCACGGGCGCCGAACTGTGCTCGGCCGTGGAGACGGCCCTGGGACCGCAGTCCGCCGAGACCCCGGACCGCCCCGAGGACGCCCTCCGGCCCGTGGCGGCGTGGGAGGAGATCCGGCGCCACTCGATCGTCGAGGACTGCCGCCTGCCCGCCCCTCCCGTCGAGCGGATGTGGATCTGCACCGTCTTCGGCAGGTCCGTGTGTAGCTGAGCGGGGGTGCCGATGAGATCCCGGAGGTATCCCTCGCGCGTGGCCCTGGACCTCATCGCGGTGCCGGTGCTGTGGGGCATCGAGCTCCAGATCACCTGGGACCGCACGGCGGAGCCGGGCGTGGTCGCCCCCTGGGTCGTCGTGCTCTCGGCGGCACTGCTGTACCTTCCCCTGTTCTGGCGCCGGCGGTGGCCCCTGGCGGTGCTGCTCCTGGTCACGCTGGGCGCCGTGACCGTCGCGCTGCTCGGGTTCGGGTTCCACCCCATCTTCTGCGTCTGGCTGGCCCTCTTCGCGGTGGCCGCGCACTGCTCGGACCGGAGGGCGGTCCTCGGCCTGGCGCTGGCGTTCCTGCCGGTCGCCACGAGCGTGCACGCCACCGTCCAGGACACCCCCGACCCGTCGATGCGGGCCGCGGCGTTCCTCGTCGCGGCCCTGTTCCTCACCGTGGCGCACGTGGTCGTCTTCGGCGTGGGCCGGTGGGTCCGCTGGAGCGTGGCCCAGCGGGAGCTCGTGGCCCGGCTGGCCGCCGCCCGGGCCGAGGCCGAGGAGCGCCAGCGCATCGCCCGGGAGCTGCACGACGTCGTGGCCCACGCGGTCAGCCTCATGGTGCTCCAGGCCGGAGGGGCCGAACGCGTCATGGACCGCGACCCGGACCGGGCCCGGGCGGCACTGCGACAGGTCGACGAGCTCGGGGAGCAGGCCGTCACGGAGCTGCGGCGCATGCTGGGCCTGCTCTCCCCGGCGCCGTCGGCGCAGGCCGCGCAGCAACCGGCGGGGATGCAGCACCTGGACGGGCTGCTCGACCACCTGCGCGCGGCCGGCCGGGACGTGGAGTTCTGCGTGGCGGGCGAACCCGGCGCCCTGGAGCCGGCGGTGGACGAGGCAGCGTACCGCATCGCGCAGGAGGCCCTGACCAACGCCGTCAAGCACGCCGCCCCGGACCGCCCGGTCCACGTCGCCCTCGACTGGGGGCCCCGGGAGGTCGAGCTCTCGGTCCGCACGGACGGCGCCGGGGCCCGTGGCCGCCTCTCCGCACGGCTGTCGACCGGGCACGGGGTGCGAGGAATGGCGGAGCGGGCCCGGGCGGTGGGCGGCGAGGCGACGGCCGGACCCGACCCGCACGGGGGATACCTGGTGTCCGCGCGGCTTCCCGCCCGCCCGGCCGGCCCGCCCGACCCCGCGGCGGAGGACGCCGCGGTGACCCCGGCGGCCACCGGCCGCGGGGAGGGGACCGGATGACACGCGGCACGGAATCCGCACCCGTCCGGGTGCTGCTGGTGGACGACGAGGCGATGGTCCGCTCCGGACTGGCCATGCTCCTCACGGCCGAGCCGGACCTGATCGTCGTCGGCGAGGCCGCCGACGGCACGGAGGCCGTCGAGGAGACGGCCCGCCTGCAGCCGGACGTGGTGGTCATGGACGTGCGCATGCCCGGCACGGACGGAGTGGCCGCCACCCGGGTGCTCACGTCCGACTCGTTCCTGGACCGGATGCCGAACGTCGCCACCGTCCTCATGCTGACGACCTTCGACGAGGACGCCGCCGTCCACGCCGCCCTGCGGGCGGGCGCCTCCGGCTTCATCCTCAAGAGTTCCGCGCCGAAGGTCCTGGCGGACGCCGTGCGCTCCCTCGCCCGCGGCGGAGGCTGGCTGGACCCCGAGGTGACGCGCCGGCTCCTGACCGAGTTCAGCCGGCACCCCGATCCGTCCGATCCGTCCGGCCCTCCTCCCGAGCAGCTGCAGCAGCTGACCCGGCGGGAGCGCGAGGTCCTGGTCGCCGTCGCCCACGGCCTGACCAACACGGAGATCGCCCGGCGGCTGTTCCTCAGCGAGGCGACCGTGAAGACCCACGTCCACCGGATCTTCCTGAAGCTGGGCGTCAGCGAGCGCGCCCAGGCGGTCACGGCCGCGTTCAAGAGCGGGCTCGTCAAGCCCACCGACCGCTTCTGACCCCTGCGCGTACCACCCCGGTTGTACGCCGGAGTTCAACTCCGGGGTGGACGCCGGGAGGTGCCCCCGACTGCGAATCTTGTCCTGTCGGTTCGAGAAGTTCCTCTCCGGACCCCGGGAAGGAACCACCGGCAACCACGAGATTCCTCTTCCGCAGGAGACCCGAAATGTCCATCGAAACCACTTCCGCAGCCCCGCATCCGGCCGGCGCCCGCCGCTACGCCCGCAAGGCCGTGCTGTCCCTGGCCTCCCTGACCCTGGCCGCTGGCGCCCTTCCCCTGCTGGGCACACCGGCCCAGGCCGCCCCGGAGGCGGCCGCCTCGGCGCAGTCCTCGGTGCTCGAGACGGCGTCGCCCAAGCCGCACCAGAAGCACTGCTCGGTCGACGCCCACAAGCCCTCCTGGAAGTGGCACCACGGGAAGAAGTACGTCAAGTACCCGTTCCACGTGAAGTGCCACAAGGGGTACAAGGTGGAGGTCAAGCAGCACTACTACGCGGTCGACAAGTACGGCAACCACTTCTACACCGGCGGCGACCACAACTACTACTGGGGTGGCGCGTGGGGCGGCGGGCACTACAAGCACCTGGACCACCACGACGCCAAGAAGGTCTACCACGTGGTCAAGTACCGCTACTACGACGGCAAGCACTGGTCCCACTGGTACCAGGACACCAGCCACTGGACCCATCTCGGTCACTGACCGCACGGCGCCGGGGGCCGGTCACCGGCCGGCCCCGGCGCCACTCCTCCTCCCGATGTCCCCGAGGCCGTCCCCGGTGCCGAGCGCGCAGAACGGACTCCCTCCCAGCACAAGAGCCGATCATGGATCTCACCCATCAGCACCGCACCACCAGGGCCTGGGACCTCGCTCCCGGCGACACGTTCCACGGGCGCACCATCGTGGCCGTCCACGGCGTCGTGGGACTGGCCCTCAGCCCGGTGGCCGTCATCTCCTTCACGGAGGACAGCCGTGAGCACCGCGCCCAGGCCCGGATCGGGGCCGCCCACTGCGAGACCCGCCAGCACTACGACGAGATCATGCTCAGCGCCCGCGCCTGGGTCCGCACCCACGGTCTGCACGAGGGCGACACCCTGGACCTGGACCGACTGCGGGCTGAGGTCATGGGCGCGGCCGCCCGGAACTGACCCCGTCCCCGGCCCGTCCCGGCCCCTCGTCCCCCGCGAGCAGCGGCGCCACCCGGTACGGGATGACGGTGCGCAGGAACATGCTCGTCGAGGTCCGCAGGATGCCGGGGCACAACCGGATCTCCTCGGAGACCCGGTAGAGGTCCTCGGGATCCTTCGCCACCACCCGGCACAGCAGGTCCGTCTGCCCGGCGGGGGCGAACACCTCGATGACCTGGGGTATCGCCTGCAGGCCAGCGATCGCCTCGTCGAGCTGGTGCTGGTCGAGCTCCACGGCCACGCTCGCGGCGAGGCCGTAGCCGAGCGCCGCGGGCGTCACCCGGGTGCTGTGCGGGCGCAGCGCGGGACTCGCGCGGTAGCGCTCGAGCCGCGCGTGGATCGTCCCGCGTGCCAGGCCCGTGCGCTGGGCCAGGGCGAGCACCGTCAGGCGCGGGTCCTCGTCCAGCGCCGCCAGGATCTTCCGGTCCGTCGCGTCCAGCGGGGCCGCGCCGGCCCCGCCGTTCGTCATGCTGATCACGGCAGCCCCTCTTTCCCCTGCTGATCTGATCGATCTGATCAGTTCCAGAGTAGACGTTTGCGCATCGTGCCGGTCACAGTGTCAACTGATGATCACACGATGCGCCACCCGACCCGGTTCCGCGCATCCCGGCCGGCGCCGGTCGCCCACGAAGCGCCCTACGTCCTGCGCCGCCCGGCACCCCGCGGCGGCAGAGGCCCTCTCCCGGCCCGCGGGATCTCCCCGGAGCTCCCGCGGGCCGAGTGCTGTTCCCGAGCAGGGCCGGGCCGCCGAGCTCCTCGAGGGCGCGACGCTCCGCCTCGGCCGGCGGGAGTCCCTGCGCCACGCCGTCGTCGACCATGTCGGCGAGGGTGCCCCGCAGCTCCTGGGAGACGTCCTCGCGGGCCCTGGGCGGAAGACGGCGGGCCACCTCGTGGAGGTAGCTCTCGGTGCGTGGCGTCAGGGTGCTGGCGGACAGGGCGATCAGTCCTGGGAAGGAGTGGGGCGGGAGAGAGTGGACAGGGCGGCGTGCAGCCGGAGCCGTTCGGCGTCGAGGGCCTCCCGGACGCGGACCCCGAGCCCGGTGATCCGGTAGAACTTGCGGGGCCGGGACTCGTCGGTGTTCCAGTCGCTCTCGAGCAGGCCCTGGGCCTCGAGGCGGCGCAGGAGCGGGTAGAGGGTGTTGGCCTCGACGTCGAGCCCCGCGTCGCCGAGGGTCCGGAGCAGGGCGTAGCCGTAGCGGGGCTCGTCCAGGACGAGCAGGCAGGCCAGGACCACCGTGCCACGGCGCAGCTCCTGGAAGTGGGCGGCGACGACCTGGTCGACCGGTTCAACTGCCATGGCTACACAATAGTGTGTCTCACACACCATTGGAAGACCCGCAGGCCCCTGCCGTGCCCTCGCGCCTCCCCCCAATCGCCGAACTCCACGCCGAAGCCGGAGCCCTTGATCCCGCCGAAGGGCATGCGGGGGTCGATCGCACCGTGCTTGTTGATCCACACCGTGCCGGCCTGGATCCGTACGGCGACCTCCCGGGCGCGGTCGGTGTCGGAGCCCCACACCGAGGCGCCGAGCCCGACGTCCAGCCGGTTGGCCATGCGCACGGCCTCGTCCACCGAGGAGTACTTCACGATGGGCAGGGCGGGCCCGAACTGCTCCTCGGTCACGAGGGGGTTGTCGTCGTCGAGATCGGCCACCAGGGTCGTCGGGTAGAAGTGGCCCGGCTGGTCCGCGGCCGGGTCCCCGCCGAGCAGCACCCGCCCCCCGCCGGCCTTGGCCTTCTCCACGAGGTCGGCGACGATCTCGAACTGCGACCTGTTCTGCAGAGGCCCGAGGACGTTCCGCTCGTCCCGGCCCTCGCCCATCGGCATGGCCGCCGCGACCTCCGTGAGGGACTCGCACACGGCGTCGTAGACGTCCTCGTGGACGTAGAGGCGCTTGAGGGCCGCGCAGGTCTGGCCCGTGTTGATGAACGCGCCCCAGAACAGGCCCTCGGCGATGGCCCGCGGATCGGCGTCCGGGAGCACGATGCCGGCGTCGTTGCCGCCCAGCTCGAGGGTCAGCCGGGTCAGGGTGTCCGCGGCCGAGCGCATGATCGCCTTGCCCGTGGCGGTCGACCCGGTGAACGTCAGCTTGTCCACACCGGAGTGCTTGGACAGCGCCTCGCCGATCTCCCGGCCGCCGGGGACCACGGTGACGAGGCCCTCGGGCAGCACCTGGTTGAGGACGTGCACCAGCCCCAGGACGGAGAGCGGCGTGTACTCGGAGGGCTTGAGCACCACGGTGTTGCCCATGCGCAGCGCCGGGGCGATCTGCCAGACCGAGATCATCATCGGCCAGTTCCAGGGACCGATCGCCCCGACGACGCCGATGGGGTCGTACGTGAGGACCGCGGTGCCGGACTCGTCGTCGAAGACCGTCTCGGGCTCGAGCGGCAAGGACGCCGCCGCGCGCATCCAGGCGGCCGCGCCGCCGACCTCGAACATGGCGTTCGGCCCGTGGTGCACCGGCTTGCCCTGCTCGCGCGAGAGCAGCTCGGCGAGCGCCGCGGCGTTCGCTTCGATCGCGTCGGCGGCCCGGTGCAGCAGGGCGCAGCGCTCGGCGTCCGGGACGGCGGCCCACTCGGCCTGCTCCTCCCGGGCCCGGGCCAGGGCCCGCTCCAGCTCCTCGACCGTGGACTCGTGGACGCGGCCGACCAGCTCCCCGGTGGCCGGGTCGAGGATCTCGCGACCCTCCGGGTCGGTGATGGCGGCGAGCAGGTCGTCATAGGTCGTGGCGGGCGAGGACTCGGTCGTGGCGGTCACGGGATCTCCTTCGGGAGGGTCGGATCAGTGCTGTCCCCATGGTGACCCAGGACACGTGGCCGCGGCTTGTCCGTGCGCGCCGGGACAAGGCTCCGCGGTGTGCCCGGGATCACACTGGAGCCATGAGCAACGAGAGCGCCAAGACCTACGTCGTCGTGGGCGCCGGCACCGCCGGCAGCATCCTGACCCGCCGCCTCCTGGACGCCGGCCACGAGGTGGTCCTCCTCGAGGCCGGCGGCAAGGACCTCAACCCGGCGATCCACCTGGTGTCCCGCCTGGGCGAGCTGTGGCACTCGCCGGAGGACTGGGACTACTTCACCGTGCCCCAGCAGCACGCGGACGGCCGGGTGATCCACTGGCCGCGCGGCCGCGTGCTCGGAGGCTCCCACGCGCTCAACGCCACCATCTGGGTGCGCGGGGCGGCGCAGGACTACGACGCCTGGGCCGCGGACGGCTGCCCGGGATGGGGCTGGGAGGACGTGCTGCCGTGGTTCAGGGCGGTCGAGACCTACGTCCCGCCCGCCGACGCCGTCCCGGACGGGAGCCGGGGCACCGACGGCCCTGTCCCCGCGGTGCAGGACTATCCGCTCAATCCGCTCTTCGAGGCCGTCATCGAGGCCGCCGAGCACGTGGGCGTGCCCTACAACGAGGACTACAACGCCGGCACGCTCGACGGCGTCTCGCAGCAGCAGATCAACGTCCGGGACGGACGGCGCTTCAACACGTACATGGCGTACGTGGCCCCGGTGGAGGAGGACCCGCGGCTGACGGTCCGCACCGGCGTGCTCCTGCAGAAGGTCCTGCTCGAGGACGGCCGCGCGGTCGGCGTGGCCGTCCTGCCCCTCGACGACCCGGACGGCGACCCCGAGGAGATCCTCGCCGACGAGGTGATCCTGTGCGCCGGGGCCCTCGACTCCCCCAAGATCCTCCTGCGCTCCGGGATCGGCCCGGCCGAGCACCTCGCCGACGTCGGGGTCCCCGTGGCCCACGACCTGCCGGGGGTCGGCGCCAACCTCCACGACCACCTGCTGGCCCCCGTCATCGCCGAGGCGACGAACCGGACGATCGAGCACCCCGAGTCCGACTGGTCCGTCACCCAGACCCACCTGTTCTGGCGCTCCCGTCCGGACCTGGACGCGCCCGACACACAGCCGATCCACTTCTCGGTGCCGATGTACGACGAGCAGATGACCGGACCGGCCAACGCCTTCACCCTCCACTCCGGGCTGGTCCGCCCGTACTCCCGGGGGACCGTGCGGCTCACCGGGCCGGGGGTCTCCGACCCCGTGGCGCTCGACCCGAACATCTTCGACGACCCGCGCGACCGCGAGGCGCTGCTGGCCTCCTTCCGCCAGGCCCGCGAGATGGTCGCGACACCGCCCCTGGCGGAGGGGTGGGGCGCCGTGGAACTCTATCCCGGCCCGGAGGTGCGCACCGAGGACGAGGAGATCGCCTACCTCAACAAGTTCGTCACCACCTACCACCACCAGGTCGGCACGTGCCGCATGGGCACCGGCCCGGACGCGGTCGTCTCCCCCGACGACCTGCGCGTGCACGGGATCGACCGCCTGCGGGTCGTGGACGCCTCGATCATGCCGCGGGTGCCGAGCGGCAACACCAACGCGCCGACGGCGATGATCGCGGAGCGCGCCGCGGCCCTCATCGCCGGAGGGTGACGGCGCCGCCCGGCCCCGGGGGCGAGCCCGTGCGGAGCGGAGCTCAGTCGTCCCAGCCCTCCTGCGGCGTGGCGCAGGACTCCCGGAACACGTACTGGGAGATCCGGCGCCGCTCCCGGCTGGACCAGTCGATCGCCGGGCGGCGGTGCTCCTCCGGGACGTAGCCCAGCCGGTAGACGGCCATGAGCTCGAGCTCCTCGGGCACGTGCAGGAGCTCCACGATCTCGGCCCACCGGGCGGGGGCCTCCATGGGGAAGGAGATGAACTGGATGCCCATCCCGAGCTCCACGGTGGTCAGCCACAGGTTCTCCATGGCCGCGCCCATCGAGAAGAGCGAGTAGAAGCCGGAGAGCTCCCCCGGGCGGTACTCGCGGCGGTCGAGCATCACGCCGAGCAGCAGCGGGGACCCCGCCACGAGCTTGTGGTTCTCCGAGCCCAGGGTCTGCGGCACCCGCAGCCGGTTCATCATCGCCTGCCCGCCCGGGGTGAACGCCTTCTTGGTGAAGGGGCGCAGCACTGCGGGCAGCTTGTCGAAGAGCATCCCGAAGCGCTGCTCGTCCATCTCCTGCCTGCTGAACCGGAAGTAGCGCTTGTACCGGTCGAAGAAGGTCCCCTCGGCCATCACCTGCGTCATCGAGTCCGCGCTGATCCGGGCGATCCGGTCGATGGTCCCCCGGTCCTCGATCAGCACGAAGCGCCACGGCTGGCTGTTGAACTGGGAGGGCGCGGCCGCGGCCGTCCGCAGCAGCAGCCTCTGGTGCTCCGGGGAGACCCGGTCCGGCAGGAACGGACCGTTGGTGGTGCGGCGGTTGAAGACGACGTCGAGGAACTCCATGTGCTCTCCGGTCAGGTCGGGCGGGCGGATCGGGTCGGTCGGGCGGGTCGGCCCGCGCGGGCGGCGCGGGCTCGGAACAGGGCTGCGGCGTAGAACGGCGCCGCGGACAGCGCCGCGAGCGCGTGGCGTCGCGGGTGCCCCTGGGCGGGCGTGCCGATGTGCGGCAGGGCGGCCAGGGGCAGCAGCGCCGGCGCCAGGGCCCGTCCCGCCGCGCGCCCGGAGGCGGAGGACGAGCCGGCGGAGAGGACCGCGGCCAGCGCCGTCGTCGTGGTGGTGCTGATGTAGAGGGCGTGGTGGATCCAGCGGAACCGGCCCGTGCGCACGAGCCCTGCGCCCACGGACGCGCCCAGGGCGGCGTTGGCGGCCCAGCACGCGCTCGCGAGGCCGATCCACGGACCGGGCGACGAGCCCACGGCACCCACGGTGTCTCCCACACGGCCCCCTTCTCCCGTCAGCTCCTGCCGGGCACCGGCAGGGATCCCCAGTCTAGTGACGGCGCGCCGCGCCACCCCCCGGCCCGCCGCGCTCCTTGGCGGAACGTGTCGGCCCGCAGAGAATGGGCAGATGCCCTCCGTCCTGCCGCGCACCCGCCTCGACCTCTCCCGGCGGGACGCCGAGCTGCGCGAGCTGATGGACGACCCCTGCTGCGACCTCGCCGCGCTGGAGCGCACCTACGCGCGCTTCGACCTCGTCAACCTCCTGGTCGCCGGGTGGTCCACCGCCTACCGGCGCAGGATCCGGCCCCTCGCCGAGCCCGGACGGCCGCTGACCCTCCTGGACGTCGGTTCCGGCGGCGGGGACGTCGCCCGCGCCCTGGCCCGGTGGGCCCGGCGGGACGGGATCGACCTGCGGATCACCGGCATCGACCCGGACGCCCGCGCCCACGACTGGGCGTCGGCACGGACCGCCCGCTGGTCCGCCCGGCACCCGCGGGCGGTGCCCCCGGTCTTCCGGCGCGTCACCAGCCGGGAGCTCGTGGCGGCCGGCGAGACGTTCGACGTCGTGGTCTCCAACCACCTGCTCCACCACCTGGACCCCGGACCCGTGCGGGAGCTCGTGGCGGACTCCGAGCGGCTGGCCGGCCGGCTCGTGGTGCACAACGACCTCGTGCGCAGCCCGGCGGCCTACCGGCTGTACTCGGTGGGCGTCCTGCCCCTGGCCCCGGGCTCCTTCCTGCGCACCGACGGGCTGCGGTCCCTGCGCCGCGCCTATCTGCCCCACGAGCTGCGCGAGCTGGCCGGTCCGGACTGGGAGGTCGGCCCCGGTTCGTTCGGGCACCAGCAGCTGGTCCAGGAGCGTTCACTCCCGGTTCACACGCGTCCTCCACGCTGAGGCCGGGACCGACACGACGACGTGCCCGGCACCGGCCGGGCCGGGAACGGAGAACCAGTGAAGATCGCGATCCTCGGCGGTGACGGCTTCTGCGGCTGGCCCACCGCCCTGCACCTGTCCGCGCGCGGCCACGACGTGGTCGTGGTCGACAACCTCTCCCGCCGCGCCATCGACGTCCAGCTCGGGACGGAGTCGCTGACCCCGATCCGCGGTCTCGACGAGCGCCTGGCGGCCTGGGCGCAGCGCACGGGCCGGCGGATCGGCGTCGCCGGGATCGACCTCGCCGAGGACTACGAGGCGTACCTCGACCTCCTCGTCACCGAGCGCCCGGACGCCGTGGTGCACTTCGCGGAGCAGCGGGCTGCGCCGTTCTCCATGAAGAGCCCGCGCACCAAGCGCTACACCGTGGACAACAACGTCAACGCCACCCACAACGTGCTGTGCGCGATCGTGGAGTCCGGCCTGGACGCCCACCTCGTGCACCTGGGCACCATGGGCGTCTACGGGTACGGCACCGCCGGGATGCGGATCCCGGAGGGCTACCTGGACGTGGAGGTCCCCGGCCCGCACGGCGGCGTCGCCCAGCAGATCCTCTGCCCCGCCCGCCCCGGCTCGCTCTACCACATGACCAAGGTGCTGGATCAGACCATGTTCGCGTTCTACGCCAAGAACGACGGGCTGCGGATCACCGACCTGCACCAGGGCATCGTCTGGGGCACCAGCACGGCCGAGACGGCGCTCGACGAGCGGCTCGTCAACCGCTTCGACTACGACGGCGACTACGGCACGGTCCTCAACCGCTTCCTCGTCCAGGCGGCCGTCGGCCACCCGCTGACCGTGCACGGCACCGGCGGGCAGACCCGCGCGTTCATCCACATCCGGGACATGGTCCGGTGCGTGGAGCTCGCCCTCGCCCACCCCCCGGCGGCCGGTGACCGGGTGAAGATCTTCAACCAGATGACCGAGACCCACCGGGTCCGCGACCTCGCCCAGCTCGTGGCCGGGCTCACCGGCGCGGAGGTGGAGATGGTCCCCAACCCCCGCCAGGAGTCCGCGGAGAACGACCTGCACGTGGACAACGACGCGTTCCTGGACCTCGGTCTGCGGCCCACCACCCTCTCGGAGGGCCTGCTCCGGGAGGTCGAGGAGGCCGCCGTGCGCTGGGCGCACCGCGTGGACCTCTCCCGCATTCCGGCGACGTCCGTGTGGAACGCCCGCCGGCGCCCGGGGGTCCCGGCGCGGGGGGCCCGCCCTGCGGCCCTGGGCGTGGGCGCCTGAGCCGGCGGATGCGGATCGCGCTGTACACGGACGTCTTCGTCCCGAACGTCGACGGGGTGGTGACGCGCCTGACGCACACCCTCGACGAGCTCGGGGACCTCGGCCACGAGGTGCTCGTGCTCACCCCGGGGAACCCGCCCGAGCGGTGGGGTCCCCACCGGGTGGTCAGGGCCCCGTCCGTGGCGTTCCCCTGGTACCGGGACGTCCGGGGAGGCCTGCCGTCCCCGCGGGTCGAGCGCGCCGTGTCGGCGTTCCGCCCCGACGTCGTGCACGCCGTGAACCCGGTGTGGTTCGGCGCGTGGGGCGCCCTCTCGGCGCGGGCCCGGAGCCTGCCGCTGCTCGCGTCCTTCCACACCGACGTGCCGCAGTACCTGGACGCGTTCGGGCTGGGGGCCCTGCGCCGGCCGGTGGAGCGGTGGATCCGCGCGACCCACAACCTCGCCGAGGTCAACCTGTGCACGTCGGGGCCCATGGTGGAGCGGGCCACGGCCCTGGGCGTGCGCCACGCGGCGCTGTGGCCCAAGGGCGTCGACACCGGGCTGTTCCATCCCGCGAAGGCCTCGCCCGCGATGCGGTGGCGGCTCACGGGCGGGCACCCCGGGGAGAGGCTGGTGCTGTCCGTCGGGCGGCTGTCGAAGGAGAAGGACGTGGAGGCCCTCCTCGACCCGCTCCGGCGGCTGCCGGGCACCCGGCTCGCCGTGGTGGGCGACGGCCCGCACCGGGCGGAGCTCGAACGGCGGTTCGCGGGCACCCCCACGGTCTTCCCGGGCCGGCTCGCCGGGGAGGAGCTGGCCGCCGCGTACGCCTCGGCGGACGTGTTCGCGTTCCCGTCCAGCACGGAGACCCTGGGGCTCGTGGCCCTGGAGTCCCTGGCGAGCGGGGTGCCGGTGGTCGGCGCCCGGGCCGGCGGCATCCCGTTCGCGGTGGACGACGGGCGGACCGGGCTGCTCGTGCCGCCCGGCGACGCGGACGCGCTCACCGACGGCCTGGCCCGGCTGCTCGACGACGCGGCCCTGCGCGCACGGATGGGCGCGGCCGGCCGGGCCGACGCCGAGGGCCTCGGCTGGCGGGCCGCGACCGAGTTCCTCGTGGCCTCGTACGACGAGGCGGCGGACCGGCACCGGCGGCGCCGGGAGGGGACCGGGCGGTCCGCCGCCTAGATACCCCGGGGGGTACTTGCGCTATACCCCCAGGGGTATTATCGTTGTGTTCAGGACGACGCGGGCACCCCTCCGGGGCACGCGTCACCAGCCACCGAACGAAGGAGAGATTCATGCTGATCGAGCGCATCTACGACGAGGACCTCGCCCAGGCCAGCTACTTCATCGGGTGCCAGCGCACCGGCCAGGCCCTGGTGGTCGACGCCCGCCGCGACATCGACGTCTACCGGGACATGGCGGCCGAGAACGGCATGGAGATCACGGCGGTCACCGAGACCCACATCCACGCCGACTACCTCTCCGGCACCCGCGAGCTGGCCGCGGCCACCGGCGCGACCGTCCACGTCTCCGGCGAGGGCGGGGAGGACTGGCAGTACGAGTTCGAGGCCGCCCGCCTGCACGACGGCGACGAGATCCGCATCGGCAACATCGTCGTGGCCGCGGTGCACACCCCGGGCCACACCCCCGAGCACCTGTCCTTCCTGGTCACCGACGGCGCCTTCGCCGACGCCCCGGGCTACCTGCTCACCGGCGACTTCGTGTTCTCCGGCGACCTGGGCCGCCCGGACCTGCTGGACGAGGCCGCCGGCGGCGTGGACACCCGCTTCCTCGGCGCGAAGCAGATGTTCACCAGCCTGAAGGAGAAGTTCCTGACCCTGCCCGACCACGTCCAGGTCTTCCCCGGCCACGGCGCCGGCTCGGCCTGCGGCAAGGCCCTGGGTGCGATCCCCTCCACCACGGTCGGCTACGAGCGCCTCTACGCCTGGTGGGGCCCGTACCTGGCGGCCGACGACGAGGCCGGCTTCGTCGCCGAACTGCTCGAGGGCCAGCCCGACGCCCCGTTCTACTTCGGGCGGATGAAGAACCAGAACCGCCGCGGCCCGGCCGTCATGGGCGAGCGCGCCCCGCTGCCCGAGCTCGACACCCAGCAGGTCGCGGAGCAGCTGGCGGCCGACGAGGTGACCTTCGTGGACACCCGTTCCGCCGACGAGGTGCACGCCGGGACCGTGACCGGGGCGCTGAACATCCCGGCCGGCAGGGCGATCGCGACCTACGCCGCCTGGGCCGTGAACCCCGAGGCCGACTCCCGCCCGCTGGTGCTCCTGGCCCCCGACCAGGAGGCCGCCCAGGAGTTCTGGGACCACCTGGTGCGCGTGGGCGTCGACGCCGTGGCCGGCTACGTCACCACCGTCGAGGGCCTGCCGCAGTCCACCCCGCGGCTGGTCGCCCCGGAGGAGGTCGAGGCCTTCGAGAAGGCGATGCTGCTGGACGTGCGCGCCGTCAGCGAGCACACCGCCGGCCACGTCCCCGGTTCCATCCAGCTGCACGGCGGCCGGGTCCTGTGGAACCTGGACCGGCTCCCGGAGCAGGGCACGGTCGTGACCTACTGCCAGAGCGGGCTGCGCAGCTCGGTCGTGGCCTCGACCCTGCGCCACGCCGGCTACGACGTCGTGGAGCTCGAGGGCTCCTACGCCGCCTGGTCCGCCCGGCAGGAGGCCCTGCAGGCCACGCCCGCCGGCTGAGCCGCGCTCCGCTCCGGCGGAGAGCTCCCCGAACGCCGCGTCCCCCGGGTGCCACCGCA